>QNDO01000055.1 GCA_003644895.1 Candidatus Hydrothermota bacterium
AAAAGGAGGTAACCATGACTCTTATAGGTGAAAAAGAATGGAATCAGATTCACCTTTTTCTGGACATAATGAACCTTCCCCATAAGGAGATCGGGGAGAGGACAGAGAAGCATATTGTGCTGTTATACAGAAGTACACAAATACATATTGTTCCGGGAGATGACAATATACTTTTTGTGGCTGACGTTATAGAAGGAGTGCAGGAAACCCCTGAATTATACCGATACTTACTAACAGATGCTGCAAAACCCTTTGGCAATGTGAGTGTCAATTCCGGTAGAATATTTATAAGTTATTCCCTGCCTATAGGGACCCTTGATTTCAATATTTTCGCAACCATCCTGTTCCAGTTTTCCATGTATGCAGACTGGCTGGATGATAAGGTCAAAAAGAGATTTGGAGGAAAGAGAATAGCAGATTTACTTGAGGAGATTAGGAAAGAGGATAACTCCAGAAGGAGAACAATCGGTTTTCACCCTACCGAATAAGTTTCTCCTCCGCGCATTCTATTTTTGAAAGCATCTCCTGTAATACAGAATCAGGATAGGGCTCAAAGGAAAAGGAGGGGTCTAC
Source organism: Candidatus Hydrothermota bacterium (assembly GCA_003644895.1). Taxonomy (GTDB): domain Bacteria; phylum Hydrothermota; class Hydrothermia; order UBA1063; family UBA1063; genus B29-G16. Next base: position 574 of record QNDO01000055.1, read on the forward strand.
AAGTTCTCCTTTTTGGTATCTTTGTAGAATATATCTTTTTACTTTACCCAGAAATTCACAGATGAGGGGAATATCCTCCACTTCAACAAAACAAGGGACTACCGTGGTTCTGAATTCATAGTCAGGTGCCTTTTCTTTTATTATTTCAACCGACCTCTTTATGGCTTCCAGATTCACATTAACCCCGCAGGCCTTACTATATTTTGGAGGCGAACTCTTTATATCCATGGCCACATAATCACATAGACCCTCGTCAAGAATCCTTTGGAGGAGGCCCGGATTTGAACCATTGGTATCGATTTTCACATCTATCTGAACCTCTTCCTTCAACCTTTTCAGAAAATTAATCAAATTCCGGTAAAGGGTTGGCTCACCACCTGTTATTTCCACACCATCAACCATCTTTTTTCTTTTTTTCAATTTTTCTATTATCTCATCCTCATCAATATCTGGAAGTAACTTCAATCTTTCCGGCAAAACAAGTTCCGGATTATGACAGAAGGGACACCGAAAATTGCAACTTCCAACAAATATTATCGAGGCTACGTGTCCCGGATAATCAATTAAAGATATCCCCTGAAAGCCTTTTATCATTTTTTAGTTTCTTGGGGTCAATCAATTTTCTTTCCTTAAATTCTCTCTGCTTTCCCGGATTCCAGTTGCTTACAGGCCTGAAATAACCCACAACCCGGGAATAAACTTCACAGGGAATAACTTTAACTTTAATTTTTCTTCCGGTTTTTTCCATTTTTCTTTCTCCTTTTATTTTCCAGATTTATTGAGATCTATTCCGAGAAACAAACTTGGCTGATGCACTGTTCGGGCTGCCTCATCTTCAATAACAATATAACTTCCCTGAGGTAATTTTGCCAGATCCTCCTCATCCATTTCCACAACAACTCCATACTTTTCAATAACCTCTTTTGGATGCGGATTGGGATCATAATAGTGTACTCCCGGTAGGAATCCGGAAACAGGAGAGATGGAGAAGCATGGTGTAATTGAGAAATAAGGTAATCTATAGTTGGTAACAATTTTCCTCACAAGGTTTTTCACCAGATCAGGGTCAAAGATACTCTCGCCTATGAAGAGATGAACCACTGTTCCACCGGTGAACAGAATCTGAAGGTCATCCTCAAATTCCAGAATCTCAAAAATATCGTCAGTTGCTTGAACCGGAAGATGCACCGAATTGGTATAATAGGGTTCATCCTTTGTTCCCTGAATTTTTATATCAGGGAAGTATTCAAGATCTTTCTTCGCAAGCCTGTAAGACGCACCTTCGGCAGGAGTGGCTTCGAGATTATAGAGATTACCTGTCTCTCCCTGAAATTCTTGAAGAATTTCCCTCATATAATTGAGTACTCTTTTTGCAAACTCTTTCCCTTCCTTGGAGAAGAAAGGTATTCCAAGGAAGTTCTCAACAGCTTCATTCACTCCAATAAGTCCTATGGTTGAGAAATGATTTGCCCAGTAAGCTCCTTTCAGTTTCTTAATAGGCTCAAGATAAACCTTAGAATACGGATAAAGTCCCTTCTCTGTAAACCTTTCAAGAATCTTCCTCTTGGTCTCAAGGGCCTTCTTGGCTATTTCCATGAGTTCGGTTAACCTGTGGAAAAACTCTCCCTCCGTTCTTGAAATATACCCGATTCTGGGAAGATTGATGGTCACCACGCCTATTGAACCTGTGAGAGGATTTGCTCCGAAGAGACCCCCTCCCCTCTTTCTGAGTTCTCTGTTATCCAGCCTGAGCCGGCAACACATAGACCGTGCATCCTCGGGTTTCATGTCTGAGTTGACAAAATTGGAGAAATACGGAACTCCATATTTTCCAGTGAGCTCCCACAGAGGTATCAGTGATGGATTGTCCCAGTCAAAATCCTTTGTTATGTTATAGGTTGGAATTGGAAATGTGAAGATTCTTCCATTCGCATCTCCCTCCATCATGAGCTCAATAAAAGCCCTATTTATCATATCCATCTCGTGCTGGAACTCCTCATACTTTACGGCTCTCTCCTTACCACCCACAATAACAAGTCTGTCCCTGTAAAGAGGAGAAACCGTGAGGTCGAAGGTTAGATTTGAAAACGGGGTTTGAAATCCTACCCTCGTTGGAATATTAACATTGAATAGAAATTCCTGAAGCGCCTGTTTTACCTCTTTGTATGAAAGATTATCATATCTCACAAAGGGGGCTAAAAGAGTATCAAAATTACTCAGAGCTTGGGCACCCGCTGCTTCTCCCTGAAGAGTATAGAAGAAATTCACTATCTGCCCGAGAGCAGTTCTGAAATGTTTTGCAGGTTTTGAGGAAATTTTTCCGGGAACACCTCCGAAACCTCTTCTCAAAAGGTCCTCAAGGTCCCATCCCACACAATAGGGTCCGAGTATCCCCAGGTCATGAATATGGATATCACCTCTCACATGTGCTTTGCCAGCATCTTCTGGATATATCTTTGTCAACCAGTACCGAGCAATAACAGAGGAGGAGACATGAAAATTGAGACCCTGAAGGGAATATGACATATTGGAATTTTCTCTTATTCTCCAGTCCCTATCTTCAAGATAATTATCAACAAGGTTAATAGCTGTTTTAAAGAGTTCCCTAAAATCTCTTAGTTCCTGATGCTGTTTACGGTAAAGAATATAATGCTTTGCTGCCTCTGTCTCTCCTCTCTTCATTAAAACTTTTTCAACAACATCCTGGATGTCTTCAATATCGGGTATCAGTTCATCCCCATATGTTGTTTCCAGTATCCTCACCACCTCTTCTTTCAGTTGTTCTGCAAGAAGCTTATCTGGATTTCCAGTGGCTGCGAGAGCATAAAAAATTGCTCTCTTTATTCGAGAATCATCAAAAGGAACAAGTTGTCCATCCCTTTTGCGTACCAATTTCATGATCAAACCACTCCTTCAGATTATTATACTTTTACAATTCTGGTGAAAGAAAATAACATATTGCTCAGAGTATATATATCTCTGAGGATTCATTGTTCCCCTTTTTTAATTTATAGTATAGGGGGGGATTGTAAATTTTGCAAGTGAAAAGATTGTCTGGGTAATTTAAAATATAATCTCAGATTTACAACAATTTCAGAACGCTCTCACAGAATTTACTGAGCCTCTTTTCAATTTTTAGTGATGCAAAACTATCAAGCGCTGTTTCACGCTTATTAATGATCACAAGGGGAACCTTTTCCTGTACACATATGAGAGGCAGGTAAGCTGCAGGATAAACCACAAGAGAGCTTCCCATAACTATGCAGAGAGTCGCTTTTTTGGCTGCCTCCTGTGCTTTAATAAGTGCATCCTGGGGGAGAGGTTCCCCGAAAAACACAACATCCGGTTTAATCACTCCTCCACACTCACATTTCGGAACCGTGACGTTTTCCAGTTCTGTGACGAGGTCTTCAAAGGAGAATTCCTTGCCACATTTAAGACAATGAGATGTTTTGTAAGAACCGTGAAGTTCTACTACTTTCTTATTACCTGCCTTCTGATGAAGCCCATCTATGTTTTGAGTTGCAACAAGAAGGAGCTTTCCCATTTCTTCAAGTTTATAGACAAGTCTATGAGCTGGATTGGGTTCTGCATCGAGAAGCTGAGGGAGAAGTTTCTTTGTAACCTCATAAAACAATGAAGGGTCCTTTCTGAAATAATCTATGTCAAATACATATTCAGGATATTCTGTATACAGCCCCTTTTCTCCTCTAAAATCCGGAATCCCACTTTCCGTACTTACGCCAGCACCGGTAAGAACAAAAATCCTATTTTTTTCTTCTATCAATCTGACAAGATATTCGACTTTATCCATGATAAAAATTTAAAGATGGGGTGAAGTGTTTTCAAAGATTTTTGATTTAATTTTATCCCGATGTTATAATTTCCTCCATGATTCCATTAAAAGACGAAAATCCAAGAAGAAGTTTTCCTATTGTAAATTATGTCCTTATCGGAATAAATATTATCATCTTCTTTTATGAAATGTCGCTTGGTAGAGGACTGAACTATTTCTTTCTCAAATATGGCCTCATACCCTACGAAATAACTCGTTTTAAAGACTTACCTCCTTTTGTTTCCCACCCTGTGATTCTCAATATATTTACATCCATGTTTCTCCATGGAAGTTTCATGCACATTGCTGGAAATATGCTGTATCTATATATATTTGGAGATAATGTAGAAGATGCCCTTGGACACATAAGATATTTTTTCTTTTATATCTTATCAGGAATAGGGGCTGCCCTTGCACAGATTATAATTACTCCATCTTCTCTTATTCCCAACATCGGTGCTTCAGGGGCTATATCCGGCGTTCTCGGTGCCTATGTGCTGCTCTATCCCCATGCGAGAGTAATCACTCTTATCCCTGATCCTTTTACCTTCGGACTTTTTTACAGACTTACAAAAATTCCTGCACTCTTTTTCATTGGATTCTGGTTTATTCTACAATTCTTCCAAGGAATTCTCACTCTACCTTATGCAGGTAAAACAGGCGGTGTTGCCTGGTGGGCACATATTGGAGGTTTTATTACCGGAATAATACTCGTCCTTCTCTATTACTCCAGTTTAACCGGCATGAGGAGATATAGAAGGTTGTAATTCATTTCCTCTGTTTTTTTAGGCTCGATCATAACAGCCTGGTGGGGATCATAAAAATGTAAAAGAATTTCATCAGAATCGATGTGTCTCACTATTTCATGGAGAAATCTCACATTAAAACCTATTCTCATTTCTTCCCCTGTATAATCTCCAGTCAATTCTTCCTTTGCTTCACCGAATTCTGAGCCAGCTAGTATGTAAGAAGTACTACCAACATGCCATTCTATAAGATTTGAGCCAGTGGGTACTATCTCACTTATTCTCCTTAATATATTTTCAAGTTCTTTTTTCTCGCATTTAAATACAAATCCTTCTTCTTTTGGTATCACCTCTCTATAAGGTGCATATGGACCTTCAATGAGTCTTGTGATAAGCTTTGTGTCCGAAAATTCAAAAGATAGATTATTTCCATCCTGAGAGATTCTAACACTTTCCTCATCGGATCCCTTTAGAAAATCGAAAACATTTCTGGGGACAATAGCCTCGATCTTCCCCTCTGTGGCATCCACCCCCTTCCAGTAAAAAGCAAGCTTGTGGGCATCTGAAGCCACCATTCTGAATTCACCATCTTCAACTTCTATGAGAATTCCGTTCAAAAACGGGCGAGGGTCATCCTTTGCAGCGCAAAAACCTGTGTAGCTAAACCCTTTTAAAACATCTTCTCTTAAAATTTGAACCCTGTTTTTTCCGTCTAATTCCTTCATCTTTGGAAAATCTTCTGGAGGCTGGCCTGCAAGATCGTAATAACTTTTTCCCCAAGATATCTTAGTAAGATTCCCCGATGTACTTATATTCAACACTGTAGGTTCAAGGGTGGAAAGTATTCTGAGAAGGGGCTTTCCAGGTAATGTAAAGGTAATGTTTTCCACACTTTCCACAGGGATGGTTCCTTTTATGGAAAAGTCCAGATTGGAAGCCATAAGGGTCATTTTACCGTCTTTTATTTCGAACAGTATATTCTGAAGGATGGGCATGGTGCTTCTTGCTGGAAGTGCTGTTGAAACTTGCTGAACAATGTTCAACAATCTATCTTTTTCCACAGTGAATTCCATAACTACCTCCTTTAGAAAAATATTTTAAAACAAGTATTAGTAATTGTAAAGTGTGAAGAAGTTAAATAAGTCATTATCAATCTTGAATAAAAATATGTGGAAGTGATATGTGGAAAAATCACAATTTTTTCAATCTTGCTTCTATTCTTCTGAGGACTGTAGAAATTTTTGGATTGGTCCTCATCTCTTCAATTTTTTCTATGCTGTGGATAACTGTAGAATGATCCCTGCCTCCAAAAAAGGTCCCAATTCCCTTCAGCGACATCCCGACTATATTTCTTGCTAGATACATAGCAATCTGTCTGGCTAAAGCTACCTCTTTTTTCCTTGTCTTGGATCGAAGTATTTTAGATGTTATTCCAAACTCTTTAGCAACAGCGTCCATAATCTCCTCTATTGTCACCCTTTCCTCTGATTTTATAAGGTCGTGGAGCACATCCTTAGCAATATCTAAGTTTATATCAGCCTCCGTAATAGAAATGTATGCTTTCAATCTTCTTAAAGCTCCCTCTATCTCTCTTACGTTGGATCTGATGTTTTTGGCTATGAAGAGAACCACATCTTCCGGTAAATACAATCTTTCCTCCATCATTTTTCTTTTTGTAATGGCGATTCTCGTTTCCAGCTCAGGTGGTTTAATATCCACAACAAGTCCCCACTGGAACCTGGAAACCAGCCTCTCTTCAAGGGAGTAAATATGTTTTGGAGGCCTATCACTGGTCATCACTATTTGCTTGTCCGCGTCATAAAGAGAATTGAATGTATGGAATATCTCCTCCTGGAGCATCTCCTTATCCGCAAGGAACTGTACATCATCGAGAAGCAAAACATCTATTTTCCTCATTTTAAGCTTGAAATCAACGGTTTTTCGCTTCTGAATGGCATTAATCAATTCGTTCATAAAAGTTTCGGCAGAAGTATAGTAGATGTTCAGGTTCTTTCTTTTTTCATATAGATAGTTACCTATGGCCTGTAAGAGATGCGTTTTTCCCAGCCCCACCCCACCATAGATAAAGAGGGGGTTATATTGCCTTGCAGGAGATTTTGCCACAGCAACGCAGGCAGCATATGCAAATTCATTAGACTTCCCTGTAACAAAGGATTCGAAGGTGTATCTCCTGTTTAATCTTGGCCCAGGAGTGTAAATTATGGGAGATGATTTTTTCTTTTTTTCAGGGTCTTTTTTGGGAGCTGGTCTGAACACCACCTCTATATTAAGACCGAGTCCTTTAACAGTTTCGTTTATTACAGAAAGGTAGTGTTCTTCAATCCATTCTATCCAGAAGGGATTGGGGGCCTCCACTATTATTCTATCCTCCAGGAGAGAGACCCCTTTGGTAGGAGAAAACCATGTTCTGAAGGATGTTTCACTTATTTTGGATTTCAAAATTTCCAGGATATTTTTCCATAAACTTGCAGCCCTGGTATCGTAATTGCTTTGAAGCTCTTCCCTCATATTAGACCTCCACATTTCCACAGGTTTTCCACACCACTTATTAAAGATAACTTATTGGAAAATAAGAAGTTGTACAAAAATCCACAAGTTTTTCCACAATTTTTTGTTGAAAACCCACCCAAATTCTTAGAAATCAATGGAATGTTTAAGTACTTGATTATCAATGACATATATTTAAAGCCTCCTTGACGGCAAAAAGATAATAATGTCTGTCTCAAAAAATGTCAAACTGATTCTCTAATTTATTTATACTCAATGAAATTTAATTGAAACTGTTTTATTTTCGTGTAAAATGTGGTAAAATAAAAATATGAGTCTGGGTAAGATTGTTATATATATTGGAGTTTTACTTATTATAGTGGGCCTAATTATGCTTTTTGTGGAAAAAACAGGGTTTAGAATTCCTGGTGATATCGTTGTAAAAAAAGACGGCTTTACATTGTATCTCCCGATAATGACAAGCATTATCCTTTCCCTCATTCTGACAATCATTATTAATATTATTGTAAGGCTTTTAAAATGAAAAGAATAGATAGATACCTTTTCAAGGAAATCCTCTCCCCTTTTCTTGGGGGCCTTTTTGTTTTAACCATCATTTTGCTCCTTAACCGGGTTTTCGAACTTCTAGACCTTATCATAAAAAAGGGACTTCAAGTCCTAACCGTTCTGGAAATATTCTTGCTTTCTCTCCCATTTATTCTCGCCCTGACCGTACCCATGGCAGTATTGATAGGTGCCCTTGTGGCATACGGCAGACTCGCACAGGATTTTGAGATCTTGGCCCTTAAATCCCTGGGAGTGAGTGTGAGAAGAACCCTTTATGCTCCCCTCCTTTTCGCCACCCTGGTTTTTGGAATCATGGTACTTTTTAATAATTACGTACTCCCAGAATCTAATCATAAATTGAAAAACCTCATGATAGATGTGAGGCAGAAAAAACCGGCCATAGAGATTAAAAAGGGTATTTTCAACAAAATAGACAACTATCTTCTGTATATCCGTGATAAGAACGAAAGAACCGGGGATATATTTGACATAACCTTGGAGGAGGTTGCTAGGAAAGGGGTAAAAACCGTAATTGCAGAAAAAGGAAAAATCTATAGTATAGGGGATGAATACCTCATTCTTGAACTTTATGATGGTGAAATCCATGAGGCCACAGGAGAGAAAAAGGAAGAATTTAGAAGGATAAAATTCAAAAAGCAGATTATCAAAATCCCCGTGGACACCAGGCTAGTGAGGCAGGAACGTACTTATCGCGGAGACAGGGAAATGAATATACGGATGCTTCATGAGAAGATCG
>QNDO01000056.1 GCA_003644895.1 Candidatus Hydrothermota bacterium
AATGAACTGGTGGAGTTATACTGGGGAGGTTTACTTCATGATATAGGGAAAATAGCGATTCCTGATGCAATACTTCTTAAAACCGGAAAGTTAACTCCTACCGAGTGGAGAATTATGAGAAGGCATGTAGAATATGGATATGAAATAGTAAAACACTTAGAATTCCTGGGTAAAGGTAGAGATGTGATTCATTATCACCATGAAAGATGGGATGGCACTGGTTATCCTGAGGGACTAAAAGACGGCAATATCCCTCTCTTAGCCAGAATATTTGCTGTGGCAGACGCCTATGATGCAATGATATCTGATAGACCGTATCAAAAGGCACGTTCTCACGAAGAAGCTGTGGAAGAAATCAAGAGAAACTCTGGAACACAATTTGATCCGATGGTGGTGGATGCCTTCCTGAAAATTTCCAAAGAGGAGTTAATGGAAATACGAACCAAATTAGAAGTTAAAAATATGCCGGAAATGAAACTCTTTGATTGACAATCCCTGCTAAATCAATTATATTTAAGTACTCACAAAATCCCCAAGGAGGAGGATTGAATGGCTAAAAAAATAATACCGGGAATTAATTTGAAAGCTGAAAGAGAACTTACGGTGGAGATTACAAAAGAAGACATTGAGAATGAAATAGAAAATGTTGCAAAGATTTATAGAAAAAGGGCTAAAATAAAAGGATTTAGACCAGGGAGAGCACCTTTAGAACTGGTAAAAGCAACATTTAAAGATGAGATCTTAGAGGATGCAAGAAGTGAAGCACTAAAGAAAAAAATATGGAATGAGCTTGAAGCGCGCAAGGAGGAGCCTGTATCTGAAATAAAGATTGTGGACATTAAGGAAGAGGATGACAAACTTATCGCGGTTTTTTCGTATGAGGCAATCCCCACATTCTTATTTCCCAACCTTACAGAGATTAAAGTAGAGAAAAAGATAAAAAGGGTTTCGGATATAGATGTGGAAGAAGAGGTAGACAAAATGAGGAAAAGGCTTGCAAAATATATTCCTGTCCAGAGGGAAGCGGAGGAAGGTGATTACATAATAGCTGATTATGAGGAAAGAATAAATGGAAAGACGGTGAAAAGAAATAAAAATATTCTTGTTCATCTCTCATGGGGGGAAATGAAACCCGAAGTTTTTGAAAAATTTAAGGGCACCAGGAAGGGTGATACTGTAACCTTTGCAGATTTTATAGAAACAGAGAATGGTGAAAGGGCAAAGATTGAATTTATTTATAGAATAAAAGAAGTGGCAGAGGAAAAATTACCAGAAATTGACGATGAATTTGCAAAAAGACTCGGGTTTGAAAATGTCAATGAGATGTATGAAAAGATTAGGCAGAATCTCGAAGAGAAATATGAAAGGGAATCAGAAGATAAACTGGAGTGGCAGATTATAGATGAGATTTATAACCGAATCCAGTTTGAGCTCCCACAATCAATGGTAGAGAACAAACTGGAGTTTCTAAAAAGAAGTATGGGCGTCAAAGAATTTCCCGAACACATGAAGGACAGTATGGAAAATCTTGCAAGAGATCTTGTAAAAAGGGAAATAATTTTAATGAGATTCGCTGAATCTGAGGGTTTAATTCCCACAGAGGAAGAAATTGAGAAAGAGATTGGAAAAAGAGCACAGGAATACCACATGGATAAAGAGAAATATAGAAAAGAACTTGAGAAAAGAGGAACCCTTGAAAATATCGTAGAATACCTTAAAATTGAAAAGGCAATGGAAACTCTAAAAAATTTGGTTAAGCTGGAGGTAATTTTCGAATGAAGGAAAAAAATCAATATATTCCTTATGTTATAGAGCAAACTGGAAGGGGTGAAAGAGTTTTCGACATATATTCACGATTGTTAAAGGATAGGATTATATTTCTCGGCAGTCCTATCGACGACCACGTCGCAAATCTTGTAATAGCACAACTTCTCTTCCTTGAGGCAGAAAATCCTGAAAGGGATATAAATGTATACATTAATACCCCTGGAGGGTCTGTTACTGCGGGTTTGGCTATTTATGACACCATGCAGTATATCAAACCTGATGTATCCACCATCTGCGTAGGTATGGCTGCATCCATGGGAGCACTACTTCTTGCAGCAGGAACAAAAGGAAAAAGATATGCGCTTCCACATTCCAGAATAATGATTCACCAACCCTGGGGCGGTGTTCGAGGACAGGCCATAGATATAAAAATACATGCTGAAGAGATTATGAGGTTAAGAAAGATCATTAATGAAATACTCGCAAAACACACAGGTCAACCAATCGAGAAAATAGAAAAAGATACTGACAGGGAATTTTTTATGTCTTCAGATGATGCGCTCACATACGGTATAATTGACGAAGTTATAACCTCCCGTAAGGAGGTGACGAAGTAATGCCAAGAAGAAAATTGCAAGAACCAAAAGAACCCAGATGTTCATTCTGCGGTAGGACTGCTAGAGAGGCTGGTAGGCTGATTTCTGGGATTGACGGTTACATCTGTGTAGATTGTATAAAAATTGCCTATGAAATAATTAAAGAAGAGGAAGACACTAAAAAGGATCTTTTGATATTCAATCCTCCTCCACCCCATGTGATTAAGGAGTATCTTGACCAGTACGTGGTGGGACAGGAGCACGCAAAGAAAGTTCTTTCAGTAGCAGTTTATAATCATTACAAGAGAATAACTCATAAGAAAAAGGATGTAGAACTTGAAAAGTCCAACGTACTATTAATAGGACCTACTGGTACAGGTAAAACTCTACTGGCTAGAACTCTTGCTAAACTTCTTGATGTACCCTTTGCTATATACGATGCTACTCCTCTTACAGAAGCCGGTTACGTAGGAGAGGATGTGGAAAATATACTCACAAGACTCCTTCAAAATGCCAATTATGACGTGGAACGGGCACAAGTGGGAATTGTGTACCTGGATGAAGTAGACAAACTTGCCAGAAGATCTGATTCACCATCGATTACAAGGGATGTATCAGGTGAAGGTGTTCAGCAGGCCCTTTTGAAAATACTCGAGGGTAATATTGTCAACGTTCCCCCTCAGGGTGGACGTAAGCATCCAGAACAACCCTTTATTCAGGTAGATACCACTAATATTTTATTTATACTCGGGGGGACATTCGAGGGTTTGGAGAACATAATAAGAGAGAGATTGGGTAAAAGAGAAGTGGGATTCAAAAAAGAGTTCAAAGAGTTGACAAGGGATGAAATACTCAAATTCGTGGAACCTCGTGATCTCGTGAAATATGGTTTGATACCAGAATTCGTGGGACGAGTTCCTGTTGTAGCACCACTCCACTCTCTCAGTGAAGAACATCTGGTCAGAATTCTGGTAGAACCCAAGAATTCGTTGGTAAAACAATATAAAAGATATTTTGAGCTGGAAGGCGTTAAACTCACATTCACTGAGGACGCGCTCTATGAAATAGCAAAAATAGCAATGGAAAGAGGTACAGGTGCAAGGGGCTTAAAATCCATTATAGAAAATGCGCTTCTCGAGACCATGTTTAAGCTTCCTTCTCTCAAAGATGTAGATGAAGTCATAGTGGATAAGGGTGTAGTCAGAGAAGGGAAAGAACCTGTCTTTATAAAAAGAAAGAAAAAGAAAGTCCAGAATTTATGAAGATCCCTGTAATTATTACCAGGGAACTTTTGGTTTTCCCTCATACGGTCACACCTATACTCATAGCCAGGCCTTTCTCCCTCAGGGCTGCAAGAGAAGCTCTTTCACTTGATAGGAAAGCACTTTTTATTCCCCAGAAGGATTCCGCTAAAGAGAGACCCGAAGATAAAAATGACGTTTATGGAATAGGAACTATAGGCCGATTTATTCAATATGTTAACGCACCCGATGGAAGCATTAGGGCTATAATAGAAGGATTAGAAAGGGTGAGTTTGAAAGAGCTATATTATGAAGATGAGCTCTTTCGTGCAGAATACCAACACTCCCCGGTAGAGGCTAAAGTAGACGAGGAAGTTCAACAGTTAAGCAGAATGTTAAGAGAATACTACAGTAATTATAGCAAACAGGTACATTCCATCCCAGATGAAGTCACTCTTACAATACTTGATCAGAGCAATGATCCTTATGTTATTGCAAATGTACTAGCTGCACATTTACCTATAAATTTTGAAGAAAAAATTGAAATTTACAAAATTGATAATCTGAAAGAACTTCTAAAGAAGCTCATTTCCATTCTTATAAGAGAATTGGAATTTCACAGATTAAAACTGGAAATCGAGGAACGGGTAACTCAGGAGATCAGAAAAAATCAAAAACAGTACTTCCTGCAGCAGCAGATGAAAGAAATACAGAAGGAACTCGGACTTGAAGAAGAAAGTGAATTTGAAGCTCTGGAGAAGCAAATTAAAGAATCTCTAATGCCCGAAGATGTCAAGAAAAAAGCATTGCATGAGCTGAGTAAATTAAGAAGAACACCTTCCATTTCCCCTGAAGCAACTGTCATCAGAAATTATCTCGACTGGCTAATAAATCTTCCGTGGGGTAAATGTAGTAAAGATAATCTTGATATCAAGCATGCAAGAAAAGTACTGGATGAAGACCATTTTGGATTAGAAGAACAAAAAGAAAGAATACTCGAATACCTTGCGGTTCTGAAATTAAAAGGACAGATTCGTGGTCAAGTTATTTGCTTTGTGGGACCTCCTGGAGTTGGAAAAACATCTCTTGCACGTTCTATCGCAAGAGCATTGGGAAGAAAATTCGTGAGAATTTCTCTTGGGGGAATGAGAGACGAGGCAGAAATACGCGGTCACAGAAGAACGTATGTGGGAGCAATGCCGGGTAGAATCATTCAACAAATAAGAAGAGCTGGTACACAAAATCCAGTTTTTCTTCTGGATGAAATTGACAAGGTTGGAACTGATTGGAGAGGTGACCCACAAGCAGCTCTCATGGAAGTTCTTGATCCAGAGATAAATAAATACTTCCAGGATAATTACTTAGAAGTGGATTTTGACCTTTCCAAGGTATTATTCATTACCACTGCAAATTCCCTTTACGGAATTCCAAGACCACTTCTTGACAGAATGGAGGTAATTCCCATAAAGGGATATCTCGATTTCGAAAAACTTCACATTGCCCGGGACTATCTTCTGCCCAAAAAACTAAAGGAATCTGGCTTGAATGCTAAAATTTTCCGTATAGAAAATAAGGCTATACTGCGGATAATTCGAGAGTACACCCGTGAGGCAGGATTGAGAGAATTGGAAAGACAAATTGCGAGGATCGTACGAAAAGTTGCAAAAAAATATGCAGAAAAAGGAAAAGGCGCATTTATAACCGAAAAGAACCTTGAAAAGTATCTGGGTTTACCCAGACATAGACCGAGAGATATGCGGAAATCACTACCTCCTGGAGTTGCTATAGGACTTGCATGGACAGAGTTCGGAGGCGACATACTAAATATTGAAGTGCAGAGGATGAGTGGAAGAGGGAATCTAGAGCTCACAGGACAGCTTGGTGATGTCATGAAAGAATCTGCTAAAGCAGCATTAACTTATATCCGAAGTAACTATAAAAAGTTTAACCTTCCAAAAGATTTCTATAGAAATATAGACCTGCATTTACATGTACCGGAGGGAGCAATTCCCAAGGATGGGCCTTCCGCTGGTATAGCAATATTGGCAGCCATGATATCTTCATTGACTGGTAAATCATTGCCACCGGACATCGCTATGACTGGAGAAATAACAATAACAGGACAGGTTCTTGCTGTGGGAGGCCTTGAAGAAAAGATTCTGGCAGCTAAAAGATATGGCATAAGAAAGATCTTCTTGCCCAAAGAGAACGAAATTGATATTAAGGAGATGAAGAAAGAAATCACAAGGAATATCGAGTTGGTGTATGTAGCAGATCTGAATTCCTTCGTTTCCCATCTATTGAGTCTGACATGAAAGAGAAAGCTCTTCTCGTAGGTATTGCAGAGTCTTCTCTCGATAGATGGAGGGAGCTTGAAAGATTGGAAGAATTAGCTCTCTTAGCTAGGGCAGCTGGAGCAGATGTTTTCGAAAAAATCTTACAGATAAGGAATAAAGTAGACCCAGCTTATCTTATCGGCAAAGGAAAGGCATATGAAATCAGAGATATATGTCAGGAGTATGGAATAGATGTCGTAATTTTTGACAGGGATCTCTCGCCTTCACAGCTCAGAAATCTTGAAAAAATCATAGAGAGAAAGATAGTGGATAGAACAGAATTGATAATGGACATCTTTGCACAACATGCAAGAACAAATGAAGCAAAAATACAAGTTGAACTTGCACAACTTCTTTACAGACTCCCAAGATTGGTAGGTAGAGGTACACTTCTATCCAGACTTGGAGGTGGTATAGGAACAAGGGGCCCTGGAGAGAAAAAACTTGAAGTGGACAGGAGAAAAATTAAGGAAAGGATATCCCGACTTGAAAAAGAACTGAAAGATATAGAAAGGACCCGTGAACTTCATAGAAAGCATAGAAGGAATATTTATAAAGTAACACTTGTAGGTTACACCAATACAGGAAAATCTACAATCATGAATCTCTTAACTAAATCAAGCATAAAGGTGGAAGATCAACCCTTTTCCACTTTAGATGCTACAACCAGAATACTTTATCTTGAAGGACTTCCCAGAAGAGTAGTATTATCTGATACGGTGGGATTTATTGAGGATATTCCTCATCATCTTATTGCCTCTTTTAAAGCTACACTGGGGGTTGCAAAGGAGGCAGATCTACTCCTCCATGTTATAGATATTTCACATCCAAGGGTTAAAGAAAGAATCCAAGTTGTAAGACAAGTGCTACAGGAGATTAGCTGTAAAGATAAGCCATTAATAATGGTATTCAACAAAATTGACCTGATCATCGAACCCAAGATAATAGAAAGATTCAGTGAAGAATTCCCCAACAGTATTTTTATTTCTGCAAAATTAGAACAGGGGCTGATGGAATTAAAGGAAGAAATAAAAAATTTCCTTAAGAATTTACCTGATGCTGAAAGAAACAGAAAACCTCTGAAAAGCTTATAATTCCGGTATAATTTTTCATTAGCTGATTTTCTCATCCAACATAACACTTGACAAATTCACCAAAAATATGTAAAATAATGGTGAAAAGTGGTAAAAAGTGGAGGAAAAAATTGGCCAAAAGAGAGAAAAGGAATAATCGTTTTCATAAAATAGATGAAAAAGGTAGGGTTGCGATACCTGCCACTCTCAGAAGAAATCTCACATTTGGCGAGAGACTGGTGCTTACCAAAGGATTTGAAAAATGTATATACGCTTTCAGTGAGAAGGAATGGAAAGCTCTGATGCAGAGGATTCAAGACATTCCTCTTGTCGACGAGAAAAAAAGAAATGCTACACGTTATATTATGGGTGAAGCAGAAGAAGTAGAAATAGACCTACAGGGGAGGATTCTACTCCCCGGTCATCTAATGGAATACGCAGGAATTACAAAAGAATGTTATTTTGTTCGAATGCCTCGCTGGTTTGAAATTTGGAATCCTGAAGAGTACCAGAAGATGGTAGATAGAAAAAATATTGATTTTGAAGAGCTACCAATATGAGCGTTCATAAATCTGTACAGCTGGAACATGTCATCGATTACCTTTCTCCTTTGGAGGGAGAAATAGTAGTAGATGCAACTGCAGGTGAAGGCGGGCATACCAAAGCACTAGCTGAAAAAGTGGGAGGAAGTGGTATTGTTATAGCTTTGGAGAAAGACCCTGTCTATTTCCACAAACTAGAAGAAACAGTTAGAAACTATAAGAATGTTAGGATTTTCAACTGTGATTATATTGAAATCTCCACAGTACTCACGGGACTTGGCATCGAAAAAGCTGGCAGAATTCTCTTTGATTTTGGGCTCTCTATTTTCCACATCGAGGATTCCGGTAGGGGATTTAGTTTTAAACGGGAAGAACCTCTTGACATGAGATTTAATCCGGAAGCGGGAAAGCCTTTGAGTTACTATATAAACAGGATGTCACCCAAAGAAATAACAGAAATACTGGTAAAATACGGAGAGGTAAAATATGCGAGCAAGGTTGCACAGGGTATTGTGGCAAGAAGGAAAAAATCTAAATTCAAGACAACTTATGATCTTAATGATGTAATCGCAGAAATATTCAAAGGCCCTCTCTATAAAAATGAGCTTCCAAAAATTTACATGGCGTTTAGAATTTTTGTTAACGATGAATTGAGGCACGTGGTAAAAGGGGCCGTAGGAGGGATTAAAATCCTCAAACCTGGAGGGAAAATAGCTTTTATCTCCTATCATTCTCTAGAGGATAGAATCATCAAACGACTTAAGATGCTATCTTGCATTACTCCTTTGACCGGCAAACCCATAGAACCCGATACTCAGGAAGTGGAAATAAATCCCAGAGCCAGGAGTTCAAAATTACGTGTATATGTAAAAAAGGAGGAATGTGATGAGGAAGAGCTTCATAATTGCCTTTCTGCTTTTACTTCTTCTTTTCCCCGTAACTTACTTAAGTAGCATTGTGACATCTCTTGCTTCTAAAGTGGCTAGATTAAAAAATCAAAGAGAAATAGTAAGAAGAGAAATGTTAATAAAAAGAGCCAAAATGGTAGAAGTCTCACGTCTGGAGAAGCTTCTATCTGGGAGAAATGGTGTGGAGAATTAAATTTATAAAAATATTTCTTCTGATATTTTCTATTGTGGTCACGGTGAATCTATTCGCCCTTCAATTAACTTCCCTAGGGAAACCATATAGGGAAAGAGGAGTAAAGCAATCATTAAAACAAAAAACTCTACTTCCGGAGAGAGGAGAAATTCTTGACAGAAAACTCCATCCCGTGGCTACAAGTATCCCAGTTCTGAGGATATATCAAACTGGTAATCCTGTAGAATCGCGAAAAATTCTTTTAAAATATGGAATTCACCCCAAAAAGTTTAAAAATAGGAAAACATATTTTTTACTTATAGGAGAA
>QNDO01000057.1 GCA_003644895.1 Candidatus Hydrothermota bacterium
ATGCATTCTCTGGGCTTACATGGTAAATCAGCCATACCTATGATTGTTTCTTTCGGATGTAATATACCGGGAATACTTGCCACGAGAACCTTAAAATCGGAAAAAGATCGTATTCTCACAATACTTATTTTACCCCTTATGTCATGTTCCGCTCGCTTACCCATATATGTTCTCTTCGCTTCGGTATTTTTCTCTAAACATGCTGCTTGGGTGATATTCTCCTTGTATCTATTAGGAATTATTCTTGCTATACTTATGGCCACGATTTTTAAAAAGGCACTTTTTAGAGGAGAAACATCACCATTGATAATGGAGCTCCCCCCATACAGAATACCCTATCTGAAGAGTGTATGGCTCAGCACATGGCAAAGAACAAGTATGTTTCTCAAGAAGGCAGGTACTTTCATACTCGCTACAGTGGTACTTGTCTGGATTTTTTCCTCTTTACCACTTGGTGTAGACTATGCTTCTCCTGAATCTATTATCGGGAGAATAGGCGCTGTCTTTGCTCCTATATTGAAGCCAGCGGGCTTCGGATTCTGGCAGGCTGCGGTTTCACTTATCTTCGGATTTCTTGCCAAGGAAGTGGTTATAGGAACTATGGGCACTGTGTGGGGTGCCAGTGAAGAATCTCTGAGAAATATCCTTCCCCATTATTTCTCTCAAGTATCTGCTCTTAGTTTTATGGTCTTTTCACTTATTTATGTCCCCTGTGTCGCCGCTGTGGCAACCATCTGGAAGGAGGCAGGGGCTAAATGGGCTTTAATTTCTATTGCTTACAGTATGCTTTTAGCTTATTTAGTGTCAGTGTTAGTGTTTAATATAGGAAATTTGATTTTTTAGAAGGAGGTACCATATGTATGTAAAAATCCACCGTAAGGCAAGATGTGGTGAAAATTTTAAGGAAAGTTTTGCAAATCTTCAAACAAAAAGGAGGGAAAAATGAAAAAGTATGCATCGGTTATGGTTCTTGGAAGCATTCTTATCTTTTCAGTCATTGGGAATGTTTTCGCGGAAGAAACTGTCGGTTGTCCTCATCATGCGGGCAAGAACAAGTTCAAGATTCGGAGTAAAGTAGCATATATACAAGCCCAAAAATGCTACTCTGATGAAGTATGGAAGGCGCTCCACGGCAGTTCGCCCTACTCGATAGATTATGATAGAATGGTAGATTTGTCCAATGGTTGGCACCAGAAGATAGCCAAAATTGCTATGGGATTGGAGTATGGGATCACTGATAGGTTAAGTGTAGGGATTTTTATCCCGTATGTGATAAAGGATCTAAGGAGGCAGGTCTGGTCGAAGCAAGCGAATAAAACTGTATGGAAGGAAGTCGAGGATAACGGTGTTGAAGATTGCTGGCTTTCAGTCAAATATTTGGTATATTCAAAATCCCATGGCTTGTTGGGTTTTGACTGGGAGGATGGCCTTCTTCTTGCTTTTGCTTACAAGCCCTCTATCAGTTCAGATGAGAAGATAAAAAATGGCATAGGAAGCGGAACAAATGATTTTAAACTTGTAGCCCTTTCCCATCCTCACTTTACCGAAAATTTTTTCCTCTGTAGCGATGTATGGTATCAATACAGGGGGAAAGTTAAAGACATAGAAGGCTTTGCCAAGTCAGGCTGGGACCTTGGAGATAAATTTGGATATCGCATCTTCGTTGGATACGAGTTTTTTGACCACAAATTCGTTGTAGTCGGTGGTCCACAGGGTTGGATTGCTGGAAGTAACAAAGATAAAGATGGAAAAGAACTTGAGGACAGCGACACATATTCCCATGGACTGGTAGTAAAGTTTCGTTGGCAGCCATTTGGTGATGAGGATGCAGGCTCCTTGGACCTTGGTGTAAGAATATCTTATGCGAATAAGACTTCCTTTGCTCCAGATTATATGCTATTTATTGGTGGTAGAAAGAAATTCTGAGAGAAAGGAGATGAGAAATTATGAACAATAGATTAAAGGTTGTATTTTTATGAGGATTTGGAGCTAATGCCCATTTTCTGGGGAAAAGCCTTGCTATGTCAGAAGAACAGATAGGTGTAAATATTTAAATATGTATGAATCAGGAGAACAAGCTGTTAGCTCATACCTCAGCCTCAAGTATGGAGTCACCGATGCTCTTGAAATGGATCTTAGTTTTGAATATTCCTGTCCGGGTATAAGTCCGCTGCACCTATTTTGAATAATTATATAAATGCTTTAGAATTTTATTATGAAGTAAAAGGCAGCGAAATATGAGGATAAAAACAAAGAACAATAGTCGTCCAGAGGGAAGTAGATACGCACAGTCCGCATATACTTCTTATTTGGGAGCATATCCGAATTGTTTGGATATGAACGAGTTAAGTGAAATGCCCAAGCCTTTTCATAAAAAATCGCAATAGGAGGTGATAAGTATGGCATTTAAAGCATTGTTTCTTGCCCATGCTCCTGATGCGGAGGTGGAGAAGCATAGATGCGTTATTAAAACGCCCAGGTATAGGCTCTTTGTGGTAGTAGTCAAAGATCAGGAGCAGGCAATTGAGGTATGCAAAAAATTGGTCAAAGAAGAGGGCATTCACTCAATCCTTCTCTGTCCAGGATTCACACATAGAGATGTTGCAGAGATACAAGAAGCGGTTGGTGGAAACGTCGGAGTTTTTGTAGCCAGAGGAGAAGGTCCAAGCAGCCGGGTTACAAAGGAAGTGATGAGAAAAGAAGGCTGGTTTTCAGAAAAAGGGAGAGAATAAAACCCCATGTTTTCTTCTCCACTTGAAGATCAAGATAAAGAATGTGAAGTTGGGCACTCTGTGGCGATTCGCACCTTGTCCCTGATGGGGTCACTTATCAGGTGAATATGAGGCTACGCCTCGCATTTCGCATATCTGCAGCCGTTACACTGAAATAAGCGCTTCTTCATAAATACCAAAAAGTTCCCAGCCCTCAAACTTTTCGTCTTTTTATAAAAGAGGTAAAAATCTTAAATGATAAAGTGTTGAATTTCTTAAAGTTCCAGAACTTGCCCATCAAGAGCCTATCCAGATTTTGAAAGAGCCGTCAATTAGGGGATGGGAATGTCAGCAGTATATAATCTCAGTTTAGTGACAAAACTAGGGGTAGATAACAGAGGATATGTAGATAAAAGATTTGAATGTTTTCTGGGGGGTTATATATCAGCCCGGGATAACTTGACTCTTGATGAAGGTCTAAGATTTGGGTTGAATTCCTACGCGGAAAATTTTTATTATATTACTTCTGGCTTAGTTTTTGATGTAGATTAAAATACCCAGGGCTTATCTGTAAGTTGAAATCTTAAAGAGGCTATAAATGCTACAGTGTCTTGTTACTGAAGTGACCACCAGTATGATTCCTATGATGATGAGTATCCATTTCACTAAAGGACTTATTTCCACCTTCAGAACCGTGGTAAGATGAATGAAGACCCACCCAACTACGAATCTAATAATTGCATCTAGTAATCCAACATTCATATACACCTCCTTTTCTTTAAAAATATTAGGTTAGCACTTATGAATTGTCAAATTCAAAGCCGCTATTTCCCTATAAGGAGCTTTATGGCAAAAAATATGATGGCTACAGTTACAAAATTTCTGATAAACTTATTTCCTTTTTTAACTTGAATCACAGCACCAAGTTGTCCGCCCACAATCATTCCAGCTGCCAATGCCAGACCTTTTGGAAAATCTACCTGACCTTTCATAAGAAACATGGAAAACGCAATAATAGTAAATATTAAAACCACAAAGACCTTAATGGCATTGGAACGAATCAGGTCATAGCCTGAGAGGGAAAGGGCAGAGAGTATTAAGAATCCAACACCTGCCTGTACGAATCCTCCGTAAATTCCGATGAGGAAAAAAGAAATGATGATCAAAGCCCATTTTTTAGTTGGAATATTGTCATTTTCAACATGAGGTTTCTTTTTTAAGCGTTCGGTGGGTTTTAAATACAGACTGATCAATGTTATTGCTACCATGAAAAAAGCGAGTATGTTTTTAAAAAGTACATCGCTTACCTGTAAAGCCCAATGTGCTCCAAGGATAGAGCCAAAAACAGCCGGTATTGTGACAAGAATGGCAAACTTTAAAGGGAACACCTTAAGTTTTCTAAATCTGAGAACAGCGAAGAAATTTTGAAATATTAAACCTACACGGTTAGTTCCATTTGCAAGGGTTGCAGGCAGTCCAGTGAAGATAAGTGTTGGGAGAGTGAGGAAAGAGCCACCTCCAGCTATCACATTAACAAAACCAGCAATTAAACCAACCCCTGTGAGAAGAGCATATTCTACGATTCCCTCCATACAGACTTTAGATTAAAGTCTTGGTATTGAAATGTCCAAAGGTAAAATGAGGGTAATTTTATAAGAAAACGAAAGTTTATATTACCCGAATCGTAGTGCTTTTCTTTTTGCTACTATTTTTGTTTTACTCTCCAGCCTCCTTTTCCGGAAACGTTTAACAGCATAGGAAACCACATAAGACTTATTGCGGGTATGAACATCTGTACTTGTATAAATTAATAAAATACAACAAAATAAACCCGATGACTCAATTGGTACTTATGAGATTTCTTGAAAGTTCCCCCTGGCGTTATGATAAGGGGATGCGTTTGATCACCATGGGCAGGATCACCAAAATTTATGATTATGTAGCATCCTTTTTAGAAGGAAAGTCCAGGGTCCTTGATCTCTGCAGTGGGTATAGAAGCTCAAGTCGTAAAACAAAAGACCGGGTGGGACATCATATGGGAGCCCGTTTATGCAGAGGACATCCCTCTTTTTATTAAAAAGAATCTCAAAAAAACACCCCAAATGAGGATGGTTAAATTTCCGCTGATGCAGAGGATTGAGGTTGCTATCATGTGGGCATTCCCACTTTCAGTAATGGTATCTCTGTTTACTCTTCTTTTCTGGAGGCATTAGAGTGAGAGGACCCTCCACTCAGATTTTACCTTCGTGAGGCCCGCCCGTCCATTCACTTTTTGGGCCTTTTATTGAAACTTCAATTCAATCAGCTGATAATTTAAATGAGATCTTATAAAGGAGGTTTTATATTATGAAATTAGTGGATGTTGTTAACTACCTTGATGAATACTTAAAGGTAATGGAGATTGCAGATTCTAGTCTCAACGGCTTAGTAATAGAGAATTCTGGTGAAGTCAATAAGATCGGCTTTGCAGTTGACTTCTCAAAAAGGGCAATTGAGGAGGCTGTTAAAAATAATGTGGATATGCTTATTGTCCACCATGGCCCTTACTGGGGTAAGGTGGTCCCACTCTCGGGATATTTCTATAAAAGAATGAAAGAAATGATGAATAACGATATTGCACTTTATGCAGTCCATCTGCCACTGGATATACATCCTGAGGTAGGGAACAATGCATATGCTATGAAACTCCTGGGGCTCAAAGATACGGAGGAATTTGGAGATTACCACGGCATTAAACTGGGTAGAAAATTTAAATTTAAAAAGCCTATGAAAAGAGAAGAATTTAAGAAACTACTTGAAGAAAAGATAGGAGGGGAGGCAATCCTCTGGGATTTTGGCAAGGAAGAAATTCAAACAGGAGCATATGTCTCTGGTGATGCAATTTCGCTTCTGGAGGAGGCAATTAAGGAAAGAGTAGATGTTTATATAACAGGGGAACCAAAACACTCTGCTTATTGGGTTGCAGCAGAGAATGAAATTAATGTGATGTTTCTGGGACATTATACCTCAGAAAGAGTTGGTCTTCTTGCCTTGAAAGAGCACCTGGAGAAGAAATTTAAGATAGACACCATATTTATAGAGGCTCCCACGGGGTATTGATAGCAAAATTCGGGAGACGAGAAACGGTAGACGAATGAAAAGATTCGGTAGACGGAAAATGGTAGGCGGTAGACGATTGAAGAATGGATTGCTTGTTGTCATTCTGAGGAGTCCGCCTCAGGCGGACGACGAAGAATCTCAAAGGGACGTGAAGCAGGCAGCGTAAAGCGTAGAACGAGAATAAAAAAGATATTTTGAGATTCTTCGCTAACGCTCAGAATGACAGGGGTGTTGGTAGACGGTAAACGGGAATAGAATAAAATTCCCTCTCCTTTCCGCTGCACGCTGTACGCTTTACGCTTTACGAATTACTTGATTACTTCCAGTTCCTTCCCTGCCTTTTCGAAGGCATCTAGGGCTCTCTGGAGCTGCTCTTTGGTATGTGTTGCCATTATGCTGGTCCTTAAAAGCTGTCTTCCTGGAGGTACAGCAGGAGTTATAACAGGGTTTGTATACACACCGTATTCCATTAATTTTTTCCATATTGCAAAGGTAAGCATATCGTCTCCGATAATTACAGGAACAATGGGGGTTTGGGTTTCGCCTATGTCAAAACCGAGTTTTTTCAAACCCTCCTGCCAGAATCTGGTGTTTTCCCACAGGTTTTCCCTTCTTTTTCTATCTGTTTTGATGATTTGAAGGGAGGCTTTAGCAGCTGCAACCTGTGCTGGAGGGAGAGCTGCACTGAATATCATAGGTCTTGCAAAGTGTTTTATGTAATCTATAACTTTTGCTTCCCCTGCCACAAATCCACCAAGGGATGCAAATGATTTACTGAATGTGCACATTATAAGGTCAACTTCATCTGTTAATCCAAAATGTTCGGCTGTGCCGGCTCCATTCTCACCCAGTATCCCAACTGAGTGAGCATCATCTACCATAAGTCTTGCCCCGTATTCTTTTTTGATTTTTACAAGTTCTGGCAGATTAGCTATATCCCCCTCCATACTGAATACTCCATCAACCACTATCAGAATCCCTTTATCCTTGGGTATCTGATCCAACACTTTCTTTAAATGGTCCATATCGTTATGTTTAAACCTCTTAACTTCAGCCATACCCAGTCTTGTACCATCTACTATGCTTGCATGGTCCCATTTATCCAGCACCACAACATCATTCCTGCCTAAAAGTGCAGACATGATTCCCAGATTTGTCTGATAGCCGGTGCTAAACACTAGAGCAGATTCTTTACCAACAAATTCTGCCAGTTCTCTTTCAAGCTCCTCGTGGATATCCAGGGTCCCGTTTAAAAATCTTGACCCACAGCTGCCTGTTCCGTAGACCTCAACGGCTTCTTTTGCAGCTTTTTTAACCTCTGGATGGGTGGTAAGACCAAGGTAATTGTTAGATCCCAACATAACAAGGGCTTTACCATCAACTATTATCTCAGTATCTTCTGCTGAGGATACCGGATGAAAATATGGGTAATATCCCGATTGTCTCGCTTTTTCAGCCTCTTGGAATTCGTAGCACTTCTTAAAGATATCCATACTAAACCTCCTCCCCAAATAAAGTTCCTTTTTTAATAAGTTCCAAAATTTCTCCAATTTTCTCCTTTTTCCTCCCTCCTCCCTCAGCTTTTCTCTCAGATCCTCCTCCTCCACCACCAATTATTTTGCCAATATTTCTCATAATTTTCCGTGCATCGAAGCCCTCTACATCTCCGAGTATTTCGACAAAGATATTAACAGATTCCTTAAAACTACTGAGAAGCACCAAGATGCCTCTTTCCACTTTCAGCCTCACTCTGTCAGCGATTTTCCTGAGATCTTCTCTTCTCAAATTTTTGTAATATCCGTAATATACAGGTATTTCATTGTTTAAATTTATGGTATGGGATACAGTCTCCTCTGCATATATTTCCGCCAGTTTCTGAGTGAGAGTCTCTAACACCTCCTCCTTTTCTTTGTATTCTTCTTCCAATTTTTTAAGTTTTTCTTCCACCGTTGTGGAGGCGGTGCCCAAGAGTGATGCTATATTCTCTAATCTTCTTTCTAAGGCTTTTACATATTCAAAAGCTTTTTCTCCAGTGTATGCTTCTATTCTTCTTATATTTGCACTGGAGGCTTCTTCCTTAATGATTTTGAAGAGTCCTATGTCACCAGTCTGGTTGACATGGGTTCCACCACATAATTCTTTGGAAAAATCGCCGATACTTATGACTCTAACTTTTTCACCATATTTCCCCTCAAAAAGAGCCATTGCTCCTTCCTTTACTGCATCTCTGTAATCTTTCCATTCTATTTTAAGTTTAATATTTTCCATTATTTTGTTATTTACAATTCTTTCTATTTCTCCAATCTCTTCGTTGCTCAGTTTTTTGAAGTGGAGAAAATCAAATCTCAGCCTGTCAGGTTCAACAAGAGACCCCTCCTGCCTAACGTGTTCTCCAAGGACTTCTCTCAATGCAGCGTGGAGTAGGTGGGTAGCAGTGTGAGCTCTCTGAGCAGCCAATCTCTTTTTTTCGTTAACTTCAAGTCTCACTTCCATGGACTCTTCGGGTATTTTACCCTGTTCAAGTTCACCAATATGTACAATATCATCTCCTATTTTTTGGGTGTCCTGAACCCTTATCAGAAATTTACCACCTTTCCATTCCCCTTCTATAATACCTTTGTCCCCCACCTGACCGCCCGATTCAGCATAAAAAGGAGTCTCCTCAGTAACCAGATAAACTTTTTTATCCTTAAAACCATATTTCAAAATTGAGGAAACCGTTTGCAATTTTTCATAACCTACAAATTTGCTTTTACCTTCTTTAAGAATCTTCCACTCAGGAATTTCAACCTTAAAGATTTCTTTTTTCCGTCCCCTCTCCCTCTGCTTGGACATCTCATCTTCGAAACCACTCCAATCAATTTGAAGACCAGCCTCTTTAATATACTC
>QNDO01000058.1 GCA_003644895.1 Candidatus Hydrothermota bacterium
CAAGAGTTCCTGAAAGATTTATTTTTTCAAAACATTTCAGCAATCTATCATCAGGTTGGCCTCGAAAGCCAGTACCAAATATAGCATCCACAATAAGATCATATTCTTCCAATGATGGTAATACATCCACCTCTACCAAATTTATTCCCATTTTCTCAACGAGCTCAAAATTTTTTCTTGCATCTCCTTTGAATGCTGCTGCTTCGCTCAATAAAAATATATCCACATTTGAGACTTTATCCATAAGATACCTCGCAACCACCAGTCCATCACCCCCATTATTTCCTTTTCCCACAACAACCGCTACATTTAAGAATTTCAGGTCGTCTTCAAAAAGTGATCTTATAAAGGAATAAACTGATCTCCCTGCGCTCTCCATAAGTGTAAAGGAGGGTATTCCAAAATCCTCAATTGTTTTCCTATCAATACCGGACATTTCTTCAGGTGTAACTACTTTAATGGCCATATTCCTACCTCCTTGAGTTTATCCTTCATTCTCGAAACATGTGTCCCTTCCCAGTATATCCTGCCACATACAGGACACATGGCAAACTCCTCATGTGTGTCATACACAAAAAATGGAACCTTACCTTTCACATCTTCTTTTTTAATCTCTTTTAAAGGTGAATTACATTCCATACATCGTGTCAAAAATGAACATTTTCCTCTAAGGTTAAATTCATCAAAAACCTGCTTAACCTGCTCCAATGTTTTTTCAGAGGAAAGGAAAAAAATCTTCGCCGGAGTCTTAACTTTTTTGAATCTGCTGTTTCTTGTAAGAATGACTCTATTTTCCTCTTCAGCTTGTTTAATTATTTTAGATAAATCTCCTGATTTTTCGTAAACTGTGTCAAATCCCATCATTCTGAGCCATCGTGCAAGTTTACCAACCATGGAGTCACATATGAATTTCATCTTTCCCCAAGTGTAATCAAGATTTCTCTGAAAATAACTGCTGCAAGTGTGGAGGAAGCGTGATCTTTCTCCAGAAGCGGATTTAATTCTACCATATCCACAGCCAATAATTTATCTTTGAGAAGTAATATAGAATTTAGAAGTTCACCAAAATTAATACCTCCTGGCTCAGGATTTGAGACAGCAGACATTATTGAAGGATCAAGAATATCAAGATCAATGGTCAAATAGAAAGGGCCATTTTCTTCCTGCACCAGCATTCTTAACGGTTCAAACACCTTAAAAGCTTCCCCTCTTTTGGCTTCGTGTTCTCCGGGATAATAGGATCTAAAGCCAAAACTTATTACATTTTCTGGCCCCAAAAGTTCCTCAATTCTTCTGATAACTGTAGCATGTGAAAAACGTGAGCCATGGAAGCTGTCTCTTCTGTCAAGATGGGCGTCAAGGTGTATTACCTTGAAGGTATAATTTTTCTCCTTCAGGTATTTTATAAGGGGATACGTAATGAGGTGGTCTCCACCAAGAGCCACAAAGGGGAGAGAGAGGTGAATCTCGTTTAGTCTTTCTACACAACCTTCATTAAATTTTTCAGGTTCATCGAGGAGATATAGATAAAAATCCCCGTGGTCATACACATCGGGAATCTCTTTTTTCTGATAAATACTAAACCACTCAATAGATTCAAAAGCCCACCGTATTTTTGCAGGTCCAAGAAAAGTACCCCGTAAGAAATTTTCTCTTCCCTCGTATGGGATACCTATGACCTCTATGTTATTCTGCGATTTCATGCTTAAAATATTCCGGTAAAGCAGTCATAGATCTGTGGATCTCATCATTATAATACTTGGTTTTACCTGGAATAGGCCTTTTTATATCATATAATTCTATCTTTTCCCCTAAAAGCATAAAGCTCCAAATACCTCCGGGATAGGTTGGAATGTGTGCAAGGTAAATTATCTTATCGTTGAAAATATCTTTGATTTCTCTATACAATTTTTTTACAGTCTCTTTTTGTACCCACGGTGATTCTGTCTGAGCAGAAATAATACCATTCTTTTTCAAACACTTCTTTAAAGATTGATAGAAGTCCTTTCTATAAAGGGCTTCTGCAGGACCTACAGGGTCAGAGGTGTCAAGAAATATAACGTCAAATCTTTCATTGCAATTTTTTACAAATTCAATTCCGTCCCGGATTACAACTTCCAGTCTTGGATCATTATACGCAGAGGATATTTCACCCAGATATTTTTTTGAAAGTTCCACTACCATTTCATCAATCTCTACAAGCACAGCCCGTTTAACCTCACTGTATCTCAGGGCTTCCCTTGCTGTACCGCCGTCACCTCCACCTATAATAAGGATACTTTGAGGGTTTGGATGTATTCTCATGGCAGGATGTGTAAGCATCTCGTGATATATGAACTCATCACGCTCTGTAGTCATAACTAGACCATCAAGTACAAGGACTTTTCCATAATCCTCGGATTCAAAAATATCTATCTTTTGGTAAGGGGAATTCCCAGAATACAGGTATTTTTTTACCTTTAGAACTAACCCCGAGCCCTTGGTATGAAGTTCGCTGAACCAGAGGTTCATGGTTACCAGATAGCCACACCTGCAAAAACGCAGGTTTTTCCTTCCACACGGGTGGAGGAGACCTCTACCATAATTTTTTTTATTTTAATCCCGCGATTTTCCATAGCTTCTTTAGCCATGTGATAAACGAAATCTCTTGCTTCCTTTTCATCCAGGTCTCCAGAGTATTCCATAATTACACCCACGTGCTCTGGACTCGCAGGGATCCCCACAGAGATAGCAGCTGTTACTCTCTCTCCATACTCAGCAGAATAAGCGTAACCGTATGCGATGGGTAAGATGTGACCCGGGGGCAATTCTATTTTTTGGGTTTCTTTCACACCAGGTGGCAGTATGCTGGAAACCCTAACAAGGTTGAAATTCCCTATGCCTGCACTTATTAAAGCTTTGTCAAAGGCATTCAAAAATGTAGAACCAGTTCCTACACCTTTTACAATGGTAAAATATTCAAGCTTCCCAAATAAAAGGCTTTTCATCTTTTATGATGACTCCTTTATCCCTCAGTTTATCAAGATATCTGGGAAGTACAAAAAGCGAAGGCAAAATTTCAGGATCAATGTATTCTAATTGTATTCCTCTTGACTTAATTCTATTATAAAAAATTTCTTTGTTTTCAAAGTTAATTTCCAGATCTTTACTTGCTAGGGTAAATCCCCAGAGCATTTGGAAAGAAAAAACAAATGTGAGGTATTGTTTAACCTCTGAAAAGACCTCTTTAAGGGTCTTGAAAACAGAATCGAAGAAAAAACCATAAAGTGGATCTGCGCTGCCAGATTGTACTGCAATTAAACCTTGGGGAGAAAGAATTTCCTTTACTTTCCTATAAAATTCTTCAGTGAATAATAATTTTGATGGTCCTTCTTCCAGAGGCTCTGTAAGGTCTGAAATAACAACATCAAATTTTTTATCTGTCTCAAAGACAAAATTTCTTGCATCGTCAATGATTAATCTTGTTCTTTTATCTTCAAACGCCCCATTGGGCCATTCTGGCATATATTTTCGACACGCTTCAACGAGTTCTCCATCAATGTCAACCATGTACACTTCTTCCACAGGGTGTTTTAAAATCTCTCTCAAGGTGGCACCCTCTCCACCACCTAGGATAAGTACCTTCTTGGGTTCCGGATGAAGCAACATGGCCGGATGCACCAGTGCTTCATGGTATATATATTCATCAATTTCAGCAGATTGAATCTTCCCATCCAGAAATAATGTCTTGCCAAAGGCCTCAAGATCCAGAATATCAATATTTTGAAACTTAGACCTACCTCGATAAATTATTCTTTTTACCCGATATAAAAACCTAAGCCCTTCTGTGAAGGGCTCTTCATACCATAATAGACTACTTTCTTCCATAAAACTCCTTTACGATGTTGCTACAAGTTTTAGGGGTTGTTCGGCTTTAACCCCTACACCCCTTAAGAGACCTCTTTGCATTTCCACTAGTGAGATCCTTCCGGGTTTGAAGTATTTTTCAAGTATTTCCAGCGCCTTTTCCACATCCACATCTTCACTACAGTAGAATAGATCGATGGCAGCATATCCATGTTCTGGCCATGTATGGATAGTATAATGAGATTCTTCAATGACGATGACGCCGGAGACGCCATATGGTTTGAATTGATGGAAGAAGGAACCAATGGGATGGGTGTGAGATTTTAATGCGGCTTCCATCATCACTCTTTCCACGAAGTCTTTATCGGTGAGGGTATGAGGGTCACAATCAAAGAATTCTACTATGAGGTGAGTCCCCAGGGATTTTTTCAATTCATCTTACCTCCTTTTTTTTGTTTTAGCCCTTTACCAGTTATCCCAATACAAGAGCCCGATACATTTTACACATCGGTCACTCTCCAACATAAATTTACACCTCCTTGGTGGGGTTTTTATTATACCCACCTTAAATCGCACTGTCAACCCGAAATTACCCCCAGCTCTTTGCCAATCTTTTCAAATTTTTCAAGTGCGAAATCAAGATCATCTTTTGAATGAGTGGCTGATATCATCACCCTGATTCTTGCTTTACCCTTTGGAACAGTGGGATATCCAATTGCCTGAGCAAATATACCTTCTTTGAAAAGATTTTTGGAGAATTCCTGTGCCAGTTTGGCATCACCCAGCATTACAGGTGTAATGGGAGTCTGGCTTATGCCAAGATCGAAGCCAAGATTTTTCATCTCTGTTTTGAAATAATTGGCATTGTCCCACAATCTATTTACGAGCTCATCAGATTCCGTGAGTATATCAACAGCCGCTATACATGCTGCTACATCTCCTGGTGTAACTGCACTGGAAAAGAGGAAAGGTCTGGCCTTCTGCCTGAGATATTCTACCACTTTCTTGGATGCGGCAACATATCCTCCCACTACTCCAAAGGCTTTAGATAGAGTCCCTACTTCAATGTCTACTTTACCATGAAGATTGAAGTGGTCCACAATACCTCTTCCCCCTCTGCCCAGTACTCCTTCACCATGAGCGTCATCCACCATTGTCATTGCATCATATTTCTCAGCTACTTCAACTATTTTATCAAGAGGAGCTATATCACCATCCATGGAGAACACACCATCTGTAACAATTAATTTTTTCCCTGGAAAATCTTTATATTCTTCCAATTTTTTCTCCAGGTCCTCTGGGTCATTGTGTTTATATCTCACAATTGTAGCCTTTGAGAGTCTACATCCATCAATAATAGAAGCATGGTTCAATTCATCTGAAAATATCACATCCTCTTTGCCAACCAGAGCAGGAATAGTAGCGAGATTTGCATTAAAGCCGGATTGGAAGGAAATGGTAGCTTCCGCTCCTTTAAATTCTGCAAGTTTCTTTTCAAGTTCGGTATGAAGTGACATTGTTCCTGCAATGGTTCTAACCGCGGCAGGTCCTACTCCAAATTTATCAATGGCTTCTTTTGCCTTTTCTTTCAATTTTGGATGATTTGCAAATCCCAGATAATTGTTAGAGCACATATTTAAAACTTTTTTCCCATCAACTACAATCCAAGCGCCCTGGGGGCTCTCAATGGTTCTTATTATTATGTAGAGTCCCTCTTTTTTCAGTTGTTCTAGGTCTTTATCAATAAAATCTAATTTTCCCATAATTATTCCTCCTTTTGAGGATAAAGAACTATTTTTGCTGCCTGTTTTTTTATGAGCAAATCCATGGCCTTATCCACATCATCAAATGTAAATTTGTGGGTGATCAGGGGAGCCAGGTCCACTCTCCCTGATGTTAAGAGTTCTCTAACCCTATACCATGTATCGAACATCAATCTTCCGTTAATCCCATAAATTCTTATTCCTCTGAAAACTACATCTTCAGCAAATTCTTCAAATTCTACATTATTTTTAGGTATTCCTAAGAGTGAAACCCTTCCCCCTTTTCTTGTAGATCTAATCCCTTGTATAATGGCTTTTGGAGCACCTGACATTTCAAGAAATACATCTACTCCTATGCCTTCGGTCATATCCATAATGAACTCTACGGGATCTACCTCTTGAGGATTTAATATATAGAATTTTCCAAATCTTGAAGCTAGATTTCGTCTGAATTCATTGGGTTCAACAATAAAAATTTTCGAAGCACCCGAAGCTCTGGCAACTTCAGCTGACATAATACCTATAGGGCCAGCCCCAAAAATAGCAACGGTTTTTCCTGCAACGTCTTCTATCAAAGTTGCATGAACTGCATTTCCAAAAGGTTCCTGCATGGAAGCAATTTCCGGCGGAATACTCCTATCGTTCTGCCATACATTAGCTTCTGGGATGGCAACATATTCTGCGAAGGCCCCGTCTGTATCAACACCTAAAATTTTAACATTTATGCACAGATGGGCATTTCCGGTTCTGCACATGTAACAATGTCCACAGGCTATATGAGTTTCCGCAGATACAAAATCTCCTGGCTTTACACTTTTAACAGACTTTCCTACTTCTACCACTTCACCAGAAAACTCATGCCCAAAGATCATGGGTGGTTTTATCCTTTTGCTGGACCATTCGTCCCACATGTAAATGTGAACATCAGTACCACAAATAGTTGTAGCCATAACTTTAACAAGAACCTCATTATCTTTTATCTCCGGTATTCCAACCTCCTTCACCTCTGCACCGGGGCCGGGTTCTATTTTCATTATTGCCTTCATCTCAAGCCTCCAGCTTTTTAATAATTTCCTCTGCAATATTTTTAAATGCCTGTGTAGCGGGGCTATCTGGACGTGAAAGAAGCACCGGCATGCCGAGATCTCCAGAGGTGGAAACATCTGGATCCACTGGTATTTCCCCAATCACAGGAACTCCCATTTCCAGTTCCAATTTTTTTGCTCCACCTTCACCAAAGATGTAGGTTTTATGACCGCAGTTGGGGCATATGAAGAAACTCATATTCTCCACTACGCCGAGAATTTTTATTCCCATTTTGATAAACATATTAATTGCCCTTCGTACATCTGCTAAAGATACATCCTGTGGGGTGGTGACAGCTATTCCTCCGGACATGTCCACAAGTTGGGAAGCACTTATTTGAGCATCTCCTGTTCCTGGTGGAAAATCAACAATAAGAAAGTCCAGCCCCTGCCAGTTTGCATCAAAGAAAAATTGCTCATAAGCTTTATGAACCAGAGGACCCCTCCAGATCACTGGGGTCTGCTCATCCAACAAAAGTCCCATGGAGAGAATCTTTATCCCAAATCTCTCTATGGGGATCATCTTTTCGTTCTCTACCCTTGGAGCAAGTCCCTCAATGCCAAACATTTTGGCTATAGAAGGTCCGTAAATATCGCCGTCAAATAATCCAACTTTATAACCTAAGGATTCCAGAGCGAGGGCAAGATTAGCTGCAACAGTTGATTTACCAACTCCTCCCTTTCCACTGGCTACAGCAATAACGTGTTTTACACCTTCAACTTTTCTTTTTCCTGCTCCCCTTTTGGGTTCCCTTTTCAATTTTGGTGGCTCAATCTTTTTCATTTCTTTCTGTATCACTATGTCTTTTATTTCTTCGATAGTTTTCAATCGTTCCCGTATCTCTTTTTCAAAATTTTCCAGTTCTTTTTCAGTGGAGGCTATAAGTTTCAAGCTTAACACGCCGTTCTCGACGCTCACATCCCTTATCAGGCCCAGGTTTACAAGCTTTTCCTTTGTAACTGGATCTTCTATATCTTTCAGAATATCATAAACTTTGCTTATAATAGACATCTTATCTATCCTCCTTATATTTCAATTGTCTCAGCCAGATTTGGTACATAGGTTTTGTAACCGAGTTCATTTATGCTTTTTTCAAATATATTTATTGTTTCCTCTTCTCCGTGGACCGGGTGCACAACACCCCGGGGGTTTGTTTTGGCCAACCAGTCAAGGAGAATGTCTCTATCAGCATGGGCAGAAAACCCGTTTATGGTATAGATTTTTGCTCTAACTTTTATTCTTTCTCCATAAATTTCCACTTCATCCTTACCGTCTACAATTTCCCTACCAAGAGTACCCTTTGCTTGGAAACCCACAAAAATTACTGAACACTCTTCTCTCCATAAATTATGCTTAAGGTGATGTTTCACTCGTCCTCCAGTACACATTCCAGAGCCAGCAATGATTATTGCACCACTTTCAATTTTATTGATCTCTTTAGAAGCTTCAACATTCCTGGTTATAACGAGTCCTGGAAAATTAAAGGGGTCCTTATGCTGTTTAAGTAATTCATTGGCTTCATCGTCAAAGCATTCCCTGTGGGCTCTGAAAATTTTTGTGGCCTGGATAGCAAGGGGACTATCCAGAAAAACTTTGGTATCTCTTGAGATTTCCCCAGTTTCTTTAAATTCTCTAATAAAATATAGGAGGTCTTGAGCTCGTTCTATGGCAAAAGAAGGAATAATAACATTTCCTCCACGCTCAAAAGTATCCTTTATAGCATTCAATAATTCATGTTTTGATTCTTCAATACTTTTATGCAGCCTATTACCATAGGTGGACTCAATGAAAATATGATCTACATCATGTAATTTTGGTGATTCGGGATCTCTTACAATGGGCTTGTCCCTATTACCAAGGTCTCCAGAAAAAATAAGTCTTTTCCCATCGGCTTCTATTTCCAG
>QNDO01000059.1 GCA_003644895.1 Candidatus Hydrothermota bacterium
TACCAGAAAAAACAAAACCAAGAATACAAGTGTCAGGAAAAAATATCCTAAAACAGGATGAAGTAGAATATCATCCAGTTTATATTCCAGCTCTTTTCTTCTCCCCCTCTTAACCTGTGCTACCTTTTCAAAAATTGAGAGGGCTGTATGATGCCGTAAAGTATGAATCACGTCATGGGGATCTTTGCCAGCAACCTCCATTATCTTGGCTCTGGCCTGGTCCACCATCCTCCGGACATCTTTATCTACTTCTACCAGTTCGTTTATACTTGTATTTCCTTCCAGAAGTTTCATAGCAAGAAATCTTATAGGAAATTTTGAAAATTCTATCCTTTCTTTGAGTACCTCTGTGATCTTGTTAATTTCTTCTCTCAATAGTCTAGACAGTTGTAAGGGTATTTCTTCGGGAACCCTCGCATCGTCTAACTTTTCAAACAGCTCTTTTATTCCCTTACCATGAACTGCAACTGTAGGCACTACTGGAACCCCCAAGATTTCTTCTAATTTTTGAATATCAATAACAATACCTTTGCGCTCAGCTTCATCCATCATATTAAGAACCACAATCATGGGAATTTTAAGTTCCATAAGAGAAAGGGTAAATTCCAAACTCCTTGCCAGGAGCGAAGCATCAACCACATTAACAAGTACATCAACCTCTCTTTCTAAAAGATACCTAATGGCCACCCTTTCTGCAGGTTCCATTCCTTCAAGGGAATAAGTTCCAGGTAAATCTATAACTTCATGTTCTTCACCTGCCATTTTTACAGTAGTGATGGAGAAATCAACAGTTGTTCCAGGTAGATTGGACGTCCTTGCCCGAAAACCTGCTATTTGATTAAAAAGTGTACTTTTTCCGGAATTGGGTTGACCAACTAAGGCTATTCTCTTTCTTTTATACATAATCTACAATAATTCTCCTTGCAATGCCTCGCCCTATGGCCACTTTTCCACCCGATGTAAGATTTTCAATGAATATGGCTCCTCCAAAAGGGGCAACACTGAGAACACGGATCCTGTCCCCCGGATGTATCCCAAGCTGCATAAGTCTCATAACCATTCCTCTTCCGCCGGCAAATCCCTTTACAATCACAACTTTACTTACAGGAACATTCACTAAACTTACCATAGCAAAGTTATTATAAGCCTAATTTAATATTTTATCAATTTGATTGAGACTCAATCTAATTTAGTAAGTAGAGTGGTTACTTAAGACGCTTACGGATGCTCCTTCTTCTTATTATTTCTTGTCTTATCAACTTTGCAGCCCGCTTCAGGGATACCTCAGGATCCACATATCCCCTGAGAGCGGGCTCTAGACCTTCGGTGGAAAGATATCTTCTACCGGTAAACCAAACTGGATTTCTTGGTTCAAAATCTGCGTGTTCCACCTGTCTAACCGCCCTTTCCATCCCGGGCACTTCACTGAAGTACTTCCTCATGGCTGGATGCTGAAGAACACTCCTCCTCAGCGGAAGGTAACCTGTATGAATGCTCCAGTATGCCTGGACATCGGGGCGAAGAAAATATCTGATAAAATTCATAGCCCTGATCCTCAAAGATTCAGGCACATCCTTAAACAACGCCACATTGGTACCGGAGATTATCACAACACTATCCCTGTCATGAGGTACAGGAGCAACTCCCAGACGGAATTTAATCTTATCCTTCATAAAGGCATAGGATACAATTGTACCCCATACCATTGCCACTTTCCCACTGGCAAAATCATCCTGATGGGAATATCCGGTGGTTAGATAGGCACATTTATATTTGTATATCAAATCACGCCAATATTTGAGAGTTTCAATTCCTTTCTCACTGTCGAACATTACAGAGTCACCTTCTATGAGCCTCCCACCCTTCTGATACAGCATGGTTGCAAAAGACCATACATCCACTACAAAAGCAGTACCATAAATTTCGGGTTTGCCATCACCATCTTTGTCTATAGTTAATTTTATTGCCACATCCCGGAACTCATCCCATGTCCTTGGAAAATGGTCAATTCCGTATTCTTCAAATAGATCCATATTGTAATAATAAACCGGAACACTCTTATTGAAGGGTAAAGTTACATAAATGCTATCCCACATATTGTCCAGCCTCATTGCAGGGAAAATATCATTCCACACAGAATCCGGAATTAAGTAAAGATATCTTTGTATAGGCACTATTCTGTCAGCGTCCAAGAGTTCTGAAGTCCAGGACTCATAGACTTGTGCCATCACAGGAGGTCTACGGGATGCAACAGCTCCCATTATCTTCTGGGAAAGGGTTCCATAACTTCCCATATTTACGGGAATTAATGGTGGACCATCATTCACCAGCTCATTATATTCTTTAATTATATGTGTAAGGGCATCCCCGAGAGGGCCTCCCATGGAATTCCAGAAAGTAACATTATTTTCTTCCTTTTTAGCCATACAAGAAACTAACAGCAATAAAAAAATCAGAAGTGAAATTTTCTTCATTTCTTCTTATGAGTTAAAACATAAGAAATTCCATATCTGATATTAGCACCTTGATCAAAGCTATATTTATTGTGGTCATCCGAGATATCTATTTTAAATCCTTTAAAGCTAATCCCGCCGCCGAAGGTAAATCCCTCTCTATCCCCCTCTTTATCCATAAAGTAGCCTAATCTTAAAGAAATCATATCAAAAAAAGTGTAATCTACTCCTATATGTTTCCAGGCTTCCCTTAAGACGTAATTAAGTCCTTCTTCTTTGTAATCATCCATAATACCTACAAGAACCTTATCGATATCCACAGCAAATGTAAGTCGATGATGTTCTGTATAAAGAGGAGTATATCCTGCACCCAGTCTCAAGACAAGAGGAAGCGGGTCCTTTTCCCCTGTGGATGTATAACTGATACCCGGCCCCAGATTATCCAGTACAGCGGAAATTCTCAATCCCTTAACAGGGGAATAATACAATAGTCCGGCTCCTATACCAAAAGTGGTGCCTGACCCACCCCCCTCTATTCCAGTGGCTTTTCTCAGTATATCCTCCGGAGCTAGAAAACTGTGAATGAACTTAACATCGGCACCGAGATTTAAGTTATCTCTTAATTTATACCCATAAGAGAAAGTTATAGCCAAGTCGTAAGGTGACCAGCTACCCAGACTTTGGTCCTGGGATTCGTAGGCTTCTACTTCACCGTAATATGAAAAGATTACATGCCCGCCTATGGTTCCTACTTTGAGGGGATAAACAAACCCGGTGAATTCATAATACATATCAGGGGCAAGTCCTCTGAGCCAAGGAGTATGTATCAGAGTAAATTCAATATTTTCAAAATTTGCTAGTGCTGCAGGGTTATAATATGAAGCGGTGGCATCATCAGCAATTGCACTGAATGCTCCCCCCATGGCGGTAGCTTTTGCACCAGGATATATCATGAGAAACGGAACTCCTGCCTCAAAAGCAGAAGCAGAAATCTCATCGGGAGTTACCATACATCCTAAAATTAATAATATCAAAATTAAATTCTGAGTAATTATTTTTTTCATTTTTTTCCAAACCTCCTATAGCTTAAAGAAACTTAAATCGATTTCAGGATTGATGTTTATATCCTGTATTTTAATGTATTCAACCAGAGTGTCTCCATGATATCTTTTGATTTCTACTGGGAATAAATTCTTTTTATCCACTCTTAACATCTCTTTATCTATTAAATGAAACTTCTCTGGTTCACCAATCCGAGATACAAGAACAATCTCTTTATCTTCCTCCTGTATATTAACATTATAATTATCAATGTAATAACTCCAGCGTTCAAGTAATGCATACAAAGTGCCCTCTGGTATATTCCCACCCCTGATAGAACATACTTTTTTATTCTCTGGAGGAAGTTTAAGCTTAACAAAACTCAGTGCACCTTTTTTACGTGCAATTACCCTATTAATTTCCGGATTATATACTGCCGTGGCCCCCTTATTATCACCATCGATTATATCAATCCTTACCCATCCGGGCTTTTTACAATAATATTTGTATGTTCTCTCTTCTTTTTTATCACCCAGCACGATTTTTTCATATATCAAACAAGAATAAGAAGACACTTGATCAGCTTTTGACTTAATAATTTGTATAAACTCCGGAGGTGTAAGCAAAAAAATAATAAGCCAAAACATCCAATCATTTTAAAGAGTCTATTTTATTTTTTCAAGTAAATTGTCCTAATTGCCTCACGAGAAAATTTATATTTCATATTTTACCCTCTTAACCGGTGTTACCAAAAAATAAAGTTTGTTTTGTGAACTAACAATTTCCTTCATAACTCTACGGGAATAAATTACCTGTTCTTTGCTTAAAAAGATTTTTCAATAAGGGGTAATATGGGTTTTTAATGTGGCAATTCGTCTTCTTGATTTTTTTTGGGTATGTATATAATTTTTTCACTTACGGGAGGTGTGGTATGTTAAAGTTACTCTTTACCCTTTTGATAGGGTACAGGCTTGTGGCTCAGTATGAGTTCCCACTGTATCCAGTGCATCCGGACCTTCCCAAACCAGACCCTTCTGCAGGAGAAAAGGCGTTTGGGTACTGGCTTGGTGGGACAGGTGATGGTGACCTTGATTTTGGTCCTAACAGTATTGTAGTGGATAGTAAGGGCAATATAATTGTATGTGACCCAGTAAGCGGGAATTTTAAGGTAATAAGGGATGGAAAGATTGTAAAAGCATTTGAGCTACCAGAGTATTTCCATTTATTGCGCAGTGCAACTGCAATAGATGATGAGGATAACATATATCTTCTTGATTGTAATGATCGTTTGGCAATAATGCGCTTGACAGAGGATTCCTTAGTTGTGTTATACGATATGTATAAAGAAAAAGTTAATATACACAGTTTACACCCTGTCAGGTTTATCATAATAAATGGGAAAGTCTATATTACCACAGAAACACCATTAAATCTCACATCTTCAAGAGAAGACCTGGTTTCTTTGGAAGGAGACAAGTTTTCGTTTCATTCCGGAGATTCTTTGAAAAAAGAGCTGAAAGAGAAATGGGATATCCAGCAGCCTATTTACCTCCTTGATGTTCTCAGGATAGAGGGTGATGATGTCTATTTTTTAAAAGGTTATCGTCTTATCTGTAGAGTAAGGAAGGGAAAGGGTGTTGTAGATAGCCTTGTTGAAGGCTCTGGCATATTTTCAGAGGGAATGGCCGGTGGCGGCTTTTCATGTCCGGCTTTTGTGGATAAAAAGGGAAGAATATACGTGGTTGATGGAGAATTTGACTGGAACACCAAGACTGGAAAAGTGTTTATAAAGATATACGAGCCAGAGAAGGAGGAGTAGTATGAAGTTCTTCATCCTTTTTCTATTACTGTGGGATGGAGAAACCTGGAGGACAATGTCGAGGCAGGAAATACTCAGGTTAAGAAAAGGATAATAAAGTTTTGATTTCCTAATTGCCACAAGAGAAAATCTATATTTCATATTTTTCTTTCTTAACCGGAGTTGTTAAAGAATAAAGTTTGTTCTGTAAAATAACAATTTTCCTTCAGAGCTCTATGGTATTAAGTTGCTGGTATCTTTGCTTCAAAAGATACTTCATAAGGAAGGTAATGTATTTCGTATAGATTTTTAATGAGGCAATTCGGGGTCTTGAATATCCCCCTTTAAAAAGCTATAATAACAATGCATAAGGGAGGTTTAAATGCCAATAATTGAAGAAGCCAAATATATATGGATGTCAGGTAAATTTGTTCCCTGGGAGGAAGCAAAAGTACACGTCCTGGTACATGCCCTTCATTACGGTTCCGCAGTATTTGAGGGCATAAGAGCGTATAAAACTAAAAGAGGCACTGCTGTCTTCAGACTAAGAGAACACTTAAAAAGGCTCTTGGATTCAGCAAAAATTTACCGAATGGAATCTCCATATACTCTCGAGGAACTTTCACATGTAACAGTGGAGCTTATAAAGAAAAATGGACTGGAAGAATGCTACATCCGTCCTCTACTATACCGAGGGTACCACAGTCTTGGTGTAAACCCATTTGAATGCCCTGTGGAGATTTCCATAGCTGCATGGAAATGGGGAAAATACCTTGGTGCTGAGGCCTTGGAAAAGGGAGTGGACGTGATGGTTTCGTCATGGAATAGAATGGCTCCTAATACATTTCCAGCTATGGCAAAAGCTACCGCCAACTACGCTAACTCCCAGCTGATAAAAATGGAAGCGGTGATTTATGGCTTCGCAGAAGGTATTGCTCTAAACCATATGGGGGCGGTATCTGAAGGTTCTGGAGAGAACCTATTTTTAATAAAAGATGAAATAATTTATACTCCATCCTTGGACGCTGCTGTGTTGCCGGGGATTACAAGGAACACAATTATAGAAATTGCCAGAAAAATGGGCTATGAGGTAAAAGAAACCCACATTCCTCGTGAGATGCTTTATATTGCCGATGAATTATTCTTCACAGGGACAGCAGCTGAGGTGACACCTATCCGCTCTGTGGACAAAATAGTTATTGGCAATGGGAAGATCGGGCCAATTACCCAAAAATTACAAGATGAATTTTTCAGGATCATAAGAGAAGCAGATCCTGAATACGAACACTGGTTTACTTTTGTAAAATGAAAGTAGCTATAGGTTCTGATCATAGAGGGTTTAAATTAAAAGAATACCTCAAAGAAAAATTACAGAATAAACTTCAGATCCTTGATGTGGGTACCTATGGAGAAGAATCGGTTGATTATCCAGATTTTGCTTTCAAAGTGGGGAACTTGGTAGCCCGAGGGGAAGTAAATTTTGGCATATTAATCTGCTATACAGGTATAGGAATGTCTATTGCTGCAAACAAAGTTAAGGGAATAAGAGCAGCGCTGGTGACTGACAAAAATTTTGCGAAGCTTTCAAGAATGCACAACAACGCCAACATCATATGCTTACAAGGTGGGTTTGTAAAACCAGAAGATGCATTGAAATTTGTGGAATTATTTCTATCCACAGAGTTTGAAGGTGGTAGACACCAGCGCAGAGTCAGAAAAATACAGGATTACGAGGGGTCAGAAGAGATTGCATAGAGTGGGGAAGGTCTCCTTTGCCATACCTTTGTTATCCCTCAAATGGCACGGTGGAGTTAGAGTCCTTGTTGACCTTGCCAATGCTCTCTCTGAAAAGGGACACAGAGTCTTCATTATAACGCCCAAAAATAGGTACCACAAATACTACAGGCTTCAGCCTTCGGTGAAATTGATCCTTACACCTACATGTGGAAAAATTCCATTCATTTCCCATCTGTATGCATTGTTCCTAATTCTTTTAAAAACTCCTCCTGTGGATTACGTTATAGCAAATTTTTATCCTACCTTTTACATTGCTCTCCTGCACTCCCTTCTATATAAAAGTAAAATTATTTACTATATTATGGATTATGAAACTCAATTTGGTCCATTTCCGTACTCCTTGATTGCAGATATTACATACCAGTTTAAAAATTATATAAAATTTACCGTATCAGAGTGGGTAAAACAGAAGACGGGAGGCTGGGGATATATACTCCATCCACCACTGGATGAGAGCTTTTTTCGGCCCATCACAGAAAAGAAGGAAAAGGTATTTACGGTAATATATGTTTACAGAAGATCCAGACGAAAAGGCCCAGAATTATTTGAATCCATAGTATCATCCCACAAACTTAAAGATGTTAGGTTTTGGATTGTAGGGGAAAAACCCTCTTTGGAAACCCCCAATCTCCAGTACCTTGGAGTTAAAAAAACGGAAGAACTTATAAAATTGTATGAAAGATCACACTTACTACTCAACACATCCCATTTTGAAGGATTTGGCCTTCCTCCATTGGAAGCTATGGCACGTGGTACCCCTCCGGTCCTCACTGATTCTGGAGGGGTGAGAGAGTA
Source organism: Candidatus Hydrothermota bacterium (assembly GCA_003644895.1). Classification (GTDB taxonomy): domain Bacteria; phylum Hydrothermota; class Hydrothermia; order UBA1063; family UBA1063; genus B29-G16. The sequence goes on from QNDO01000059.1 coordinate 7,885, forward strand.
TGCAGTGCATAATTATAATGCTATAATCGCTAACACAGTGAAAGAATTTGAGGAAGCCATTCTTAAACTTAAACATGATACTGATTTTTATAATTATCTTAAGAAAAATGGTATAGAAACTTCAAAAGGATTCACCAAACAAAACTTCATAAATCAGTTTCTATCACTATTATCATTGAAGAAATAGTCATAAGACTTTAAGATTTTATTATGGATAAACTTTTGGAGTTTTTTGAGGAGATTGAAAGGTTGAAAAGGACTCCACGTTCTGGGTGGTCTTACTATGGCATTACAACTCCTGAGTCTGTCGCAGAACATACATTTATGGTCGCAATTTTGACATTAATTTTTGGGCGGCTCCTCGAGAAAGAAGGAGAAAAACTTGATCTGGATAAGGCAATTAGAATGGCCCTTATACATGAGTTGGGTGAGACGAAAATAGGAGATTTACACCTTAAGGCTCGGGAATACCTAAAAGAATGTGTGGCTGATGCAGAGTGGAAGGCTGTATTAGACACTGCTGCGTTGCTCCCTTCCTCTCTATCTTCAGAAATAACAGAACTTTACAAAGAATTTGAGGCTGGGACAACGCCTGAAGCTAAACTGGTAAGGGCCCTAGATAAGGTGGAACTTCTAATTCAGGCATACACATATACAA
>QNDO01000060.1 GCA_003644895.1 Candidatus Hydrothermota bacterium
TACCAGCAACCAGAAATCTGGAAGAGAAGATAAAGGGATTTTTGGAAGATAAGAGGATAAAATTTGAAGAGATAAAAACCTTCGCAACCCCAAGAAGAATTGCTATACTGGTCCAGGGAATTTCAGAAAGACAGGAAGAATGGGAGATTGTGGTTACAGGACCTCCCAAAAAGGTAGCCTTTGATGAAAATGGAAATCCCCGTAAGCCTTTAATTGCATTTGCAGAATCCCGGGGAGTTCAAACGAAAGATGTCTTTGTGGTGAAAACGGAAAAGGGAGAATACATTGCATGTAAAATAAAGGAGGGGGGGAAACCTTCAAAGGAACTCATTGAGAGTGGACTTGTAGAGTTCATCAACTCCATAAAATTTCCAAAAAGTATGAGATGGTACGATGAATTTCGTTTTGCAAGACCAATAAGATGGATACTTGCACTTTTTGATAGCGAAGTAATTGAAATTGAATTTGCAGATATAAAATCAGATAAAATCACATTTGGACACAAATTGTTGAGTAAAGGCAAAATTATTGTTAACAAGCCTTCCTTGTACGAAGAAACTCTTGAAAAGAACTTTGTAATACCAAATTTCCAGAAAAGAAAAGACATGCTAAAACAAAAACTCGAGGCATTTGCAGAAGAAAAGGGATTAAAACTTGTTAAAGATGAGGAACTCCTGAATGAAGTTGCAAATCTTTTAGAATATCCAGGGGTTGTACTTGGAAAATTTGATGAGAGATATCTTGATCTTCCAGAACAGGTTGTTATAACAGCCATGAAACAGCATCAGAGGTATTTTGCCCTGAAATACCCTGATGGAAGACTGGCACCATATTTTGCAGCGGGCATCAACAACTTGGAGAAATATTCAGATATAATTAGACCCGGTCTGGAAAGAGTCCTGAAAGCAAGACTTGAAGATGCAGAATTTTATGCCCGTGAAGATCTTAAAAAGAGCCTAAAAGAAAGAATAGAGGAACTCAAGTATGTGGTATTCAGAGAGGGACTTGGTTCTGTTTATGACAAACTCAAAAGAATGGAAAAGATAGCAGAATACATAGCGAGATTCAACACGCCTTTAGATATGAATATCTTGAAAGAGGGACTTTGGCTATCAAAAACAGACCTTACCACATTAATGATCAGAGACGGGAAGGAATTCACAAAACTGGAAGGAATAATAGGTATGGAATATGCCCTAAGACAGGGGATTCAGGAAAAAGCAGCGAGAATAATCTTTGAGCATCATCTTCCAAGATTCCCTGGAGATATGCTTCCAGAGTCAAAAGAAGCCGCTATTGTAGGCATCTCTGACAGAATAGATACCATAGTAGCGATTTTAAAAACCGGCTACGAGATGACAGGCTCTCAGGATCCTCTTGGACTGAGGAGACTCATATATGGTTTGTTTGAAATCATTAAAAAACTAGCTATTCGTTTTAATCTCAAGGAGGCTATACGTATAGCAACTTCTTCACTCGAGGCAGATGAGGAAGTGTCAGAAAGAGCTACAGGTATAATACTGGAAAGACTTGAATTTTATCTTGAGGAGCGAGAGGGTATAAGGTACGATTTGGTCGATTGTGTGATAAATTCGGGGGGGCTGGACCTGTACAACCTTATGCAGAGGGCCCATCACTTGAATGAACTTTATAAAAAAGATATGGATTCGTTCCTAAAGGTTGCCGTCGGACAGAAAAGAGTCGCCAATATTCTGGAAAAGTTGGAGGGTGAACCAGTAGTAAAAGAGGAACTCTTCGAGAAAGAAGAAGAAAAAATACTTTATTCAAAGGCCTGCAAACTTGAACCAAGAATAAAGGAATGTATTGAAAAAGAGGATTTTCGTGGTGCATTGAGCCTCCTTATGGAATTAAAGGATCCCATAGATCGCTTCTTTGATAATGTTTTTGTTATGACAGCGGACAGAAATATAAGGCACAACAGACTTTCTTTATTATATTATGTAAGGTCTATTTTCAATCTTTATGGCGATTTTTCAAAAATAGTTATAGAAGGAAATTAAATCTCCTCACCAAGTTTTTTCAGAATGGCTTTGAGGATTTCCTTTTTCTCCTTTAATTCTTTTTTATAATCTCCAAGAGCTGCTTTTCTTATTTCGGCTCTCAGATTCATTATTTCTTCCTTTAAGATAATTTTTAAGACATCAACTTCCTTATCGGTTAATTCAAGTTGCATAACTACCTCCTCAAAATTTTTCAGTCCAACAGATGAACAGCCAGACCGCTTTTCAATTTTGGTTCAAACCATGTGGATTTGGGAGGCATAATAAGGCCTGCATCAGCAACCTTGAGAAGCTGATCCATTGTGGTAGGATACATGGAGAAGGCAACCCTGAACTTCCCTTCATCCACCAACTTCTCAAGCCAGTGAAGGCCTCTGATACCTCCTACAAAATCTATCCTCTTATCCTTCCTTGGATTCTTTATACCCAATATGGGATCCAGGAGATGTTCTTGTAATATACTAACATCAAGGCTTTTTATGGGGTCCTCTTCATCCACAATAGTGGACTTTGCTGTAAGTTTGTACCATTTACCGTCAAGATACATTCCAAAAGTGTGTGGAGTTTCTGGTTTATAAGGGTTTCCTGTGGCTCCCTTCTCCTCAATATCGAATCGCTCCTGAATTTTTTTCAGAAATTCTTCCTTGCTCAATCCGTTGAGGTCCTTAACAACTCTATTGTAATCAAGAATTCGCAGATGATTATGTGGAAATATAACAGTAAGGAAGTAATTGTATTCCTCTTCTCCTGTATGATTTTTATTTCTTTCCTTTCTCCAGTGCATAACCCTGGCTGCAGCGGCAGATCTGTGATGCCCATCGGCGATGTACAAAGCCGGAATTTCCTGGAAAGCATCTATAATTTTTTTAATATGTTGCTCGTCCTCTATTACATAAAATGTATGCCTTACACCATCAGATTCAAAATCGTATTCAGGCTCACCTCTGGTTCCTTCAAGGATGAGACTATCTATCTCTTCAAGAGACCTATATGTTATAAATACAGGACCAGTTTGTGCACCCAGTAACTCTATATGCTTTGCCCTGTCTATTTCCTTCTCTTCCCTCGTCAATTCATGTCTTTTTATGATCCCTTTTTCGTATTCCTCACAGGAAAGACACGCCACCAGGCCCACCTGTGTGTGCTCTCCCATTGTCTGCCTGTAGACATAAAATCTGGGCTTATCATCTTGAAAGAGATACCCCTCTTTTATAAAATTTTCAAGATTTTCTCTTCCTTTTCTGTAAACCTCCTCCGAATGGGGGTCTACCTTATGCTCAAAATCCACCTCTGGTCTTATTATCCTTACAAAACTGAGGGGATTATTCTTTGCTATTTCTTTTGCCTCTTCGGTACTTATTACATCATAAGGGGGCGACGCAATTTTATCTGCAAGCTCCTTTCTGGGTCTCAAAGCTCTAAAAGGTCTAATGGTTGCCATCTCCCTACTCCTTTTTAAATATGTTAAAATTAACGAGATATACAGTCAAGGAATGAACTACCTTAGTTACAAAAACAACCATCCTTAGCGAACTAGTTCGAAAAAATTTTATTTTTGAAGCAGTAAAGATGTTATTCAATATGACAATTGGTTATATTCTATAAAAAGAATCATTTTGGTAGTAAACAAGCCTTAGTTGAATTTCAGTAGAACTAATTTGTGTATTGAATTATAGATTTTCTATCTCACTAAAACAATGCTCATTGTCTTTTTATAGTCTCCGGCCCGGAATTCTACAAAGTATACCCCAGCGGGGAATTTTCTTGCATTAACAATCTGTCGGTGTTCCCCCTTATTTTTGAGCCCAAAATCAAGTACCCTCACTAACCTGCCCGCGATATTGTAAAGTTTTATGGATACTTCCCTTTTATTTGGTAAAACATATTTCAATTCTACTGAACCGTAAGAAGTGTACATCACTTTAAATTCAGGAATATTAACAGGTTGTACATTTTCATTAACACCGATAAGAAGATTTCTGTATATCTGCAGACCACGGTTGGCGTCTGCAACATATGCGTAAGGTCCCACAGCATAAGTACTGTAAGCGTGGCCAGGAGTATCATAGTAACCAGCCTCGTAAAGATTTGAAACATCTGATACATCAATTACTCTCAAACCAGGACCTCCATCAGCTACATAAGCATAAGAACCTGAAACGCAAACACTATATGCATAACCTGGAGTATCATAATAACCAACTTCGTGAGGATTTGCAACATCAGAAACATCTATTACTCGCAAACCTGCAGTACCATCAGCCACATAGGCGTAGGAACCCGCAACATAAACATCTTGAGCACGACCTGGAGTATCATAATAACCAACTTCGTGAGGATTTGCAACATCAGAAATATCTATTATCCGCAAACCTGAACCACCATCGGCTACATAGGCGTAGGAACCCGCAACATAAACATCGTAAGCTTGGCCAGGAGTATCATAGTAGCCAACTTCATTAAGATTCCAAATGTCAGATATGTCTATTATCCCTAAACCATAACTATATTTAGCTACATACGCATAAGAACCTGAAACATAAACACTATATGTATAACCCGAACCATAATAGTGATTAACCTCATAAACATCATGAACATCCGATACATCTAATATTCGCAAACCACTAGTATAATCTGCTATATAGGCGTAAGAACCCGAAACATAAACACTGCGGGCATGACCAGGAATGGAATAGCTACCAACCTCATGAGGATTTGAAAGATCTGAGATGTCTATTATCCATAACCCATAATCATAATCAGCTATATAAGCATAAGAAGTCGAAATGTAAATACTATATGCATTCCGAGGAGTGTAATATTTCCCTGCTGATGATGGCCCTGAGGGGGGTGAGATATCTATTACTCGCAACCCGGCATCATAATCAACCAAATAGGCGTAAGAACCTGAAACATAAACATCCTGTGAGTAGCCTGGTGGATAAAAATAACCTATCTCTTCAGGACTGTATGGATTTCTTACATCTATTATCCGTAAACCTGAACCACCATCGGCTACATACGCGTAATAATCTGATGAAACATAAATACTAGAACAAAACCCGGGAGTATCATAATACCCTAGCTCCCGGGGGTTTGAGGGATTTCTTACATCTATTACCCGTAAACCGGAATCATAATCACCAACATAAGCATAATAATCCGAAACATAAATAGCAGTAGCATAAGTGGGTGTTTCAAAATAGGCAACCTCATGGGGATTGGAAACCTCGGATACATCTATTATCCTCAAGCCGGAACCACCAGCTGCTACATAAGCATACCAATTTGAGACATAAACATCTTCAGCATAATCAGGAAGTTGGTAATTTCCAACCTCCTGAGGATTTGAAGGATCCGAGACATCTATTACCCGTAAACCGGAATCATAATCAGCCACAAAGATATAACTAGCATAAAGATGGACTTTCCAAGCATGTCCGGGGGTATCACAGTAACCAACTTCATGAGGATTCGAAGGGTCCGATACATCTATTACCCGTAGGCCAGAACTCCAATCGGCTACATAAGCGTATTCTCCTGAATCTGAAACACAAACATCACATGCATAATTGGGAGTATCATAATGACCAACTTCTATGGGATTTGATGGATCTGATATATCTATTATCCATAAACCAGAATCACCATCCGCTACATAAGCATAAGAACCTGAAACATAAACACTATAAGGATTAGTAGGGGTTCTATAAAAACCAACCTGCTGAGGCCTTGATAAATTTACAATTCGCAATCCAGCAGTACCATCCGCTACATAAGCATAAGAACCTGAAACACAAACATCATATGCATAACCCGGGGTGTCATAATAACCAACTAAGTAAGGACTTGTAACATCAGAAACATTTATTATTCTTAATCCAGAATCACCATCTGCTACATAGGCGTAAGACCCTGAAACATAAACACTATAAGCATAACCAGGGGTACCACGACGACTAACTTCGTAAGGATTTGTAACATCAGAAACATCTATTATCCTTAAACCAAAAGTACCATCGGCCACATAAGCATAAGAACCTGAAACATAAACATCACGAGCACAACCCGGAGTATTATAATAACCAACTTCATGAGGGTTTGTAACATCAGAAACATCTATTATCCGCAAACCTGCAGTACCATCAGCTACATAGGCATAGGAACCAAAAACATAAACATCGTAAGCATAACCCGGAGTATTATAATAACCAACTTCATGAGGGTTTGTAACATCAGAAACATCTATTATCCGCAAACCTGAACCACTATCGGCTACATAGGCATAGGAACCAAAAACATAAACACCGTAAGCATAACCCGGAGTATCCCAATACCCCAACTTCACTGGTAAAGAAGCATCCTTTACATCCCAGATTTCAAGGCCAGCATCTCTGGCTGCAATAAAAAGAGTGGAATCGCTTACACGGTAGAACAACTTATGGACAAAATCTTTTGTATGGATTTTTTCACTTACCTTTCTCGGCAATCGTGGATATGAAACTTTGAGGACATACACACCTCCACCGGAAGCGAGAAAAAGAAAATTTCTGTTAGCATCATATGCTACTGCACGTGATGGGCCAAAAGGCCAGTTACCTACAAGAGATACATTCAAGGAATCAAATGATTTGGCTTCTTCACTGTATTTGTAAAATACCCTAGGGACTTCTATCACTTCTCCAGTATCCCACATCCCCATAAATACACATATTATAAATATTGAATTTAAGCTACCCATAATACATCTACCCCCTCGATTTCATAGTTATAAAATTAATCAATAAATCAAAAATTGTCAATACTATGTTGTACAACTCTAAGTTAAATAATTTCACGAAAGAGAATACTAAGAAATCAAAACGAACTAATATTGTGCCAGTGAAGTAGATCCTGGATTTATTCAGAGTAATACCAAAAGTCACTAAATTAAAATGGATACACTAATCAGCTGAGGATAACATTTCGAGAATTTTATCGCTGCATCAAGCACCTGTTGCATTTTAAGAAGCCCTTTTACTGAAAATAAAGAATGAATTTTACCCTCCAGTTTTAAGACTTTACAATTTAGTCATGGAATTTTTGAAACTGGTAAAGAGAGAAGTTATTTATGAGGAATACTTCCCCCTCATAAAACCTACTGATATTGAAGAAATTGATGTAAAAAATGCCCTCAATAGAGTATTGGCAGAGGATGTAATTTCTCCTGAAGATCTTCCACCCTGGAGAAGAAGTACAGTTGATGGATATGCCGTCTGTGCTGAAGACACTAAGGGAGCTATTCCCTCAAACCCCGTGTTCCTGAGTCTAAAGGGTGAAATAAAAATGGGAGAGTTGCCGAAGATTAAATTAAAAAGAGGAGAAGCTTTCAAAATCTATACCGGTGGAATTCTTCCGGAGGGTGCTACTGCTGTGGTCATGAACGAATATACAAATGAAATAAAAAACATTGTCGAAATCTCAAAAGGAGTACAGGATGGGGAGAATGTAGTTCATGTGGGAGAGGACGTAAGGAAAGGCGAAATTTTGAAAAGAAAAGGAGACATTTTAAGGCCACAGGACATAGGGGCACTCCTTGCAGTGGGGATTAACAATGTGAAGGTATACAGGAAACCTTTTATATCTATAATCCCCACAGGAGATGAACTTGTAGAACCTGAGACAGAACCTGGACCGGGTAAAATAAGGGAAATCAATACTTTTGTTATAAAAAACTTATTTATGATTGAAGGCTACGAAGTTAAGAGATACAGAATCATAAGGGATTCCAGGGAGGAATTCATTCAGGCCATCAAGGAATGTCTCGCAGAATTTCATCTGGTTTTAATCGCAGGTGGGAGTTCAAAAGGTACAAGGGACTTCACAGTTGAAGCCATAAGTTCCATAGGAAAACCCGGGGTTCTTTTCCATGGAGTCCATATAAAACCTGGAAAACCCACTATATTCGCAATAATTGATGGCAAGCCGGTTCTGGGCCTCCCTGGTCATCCTGTTTCCTCCTTCATTTCTTCCTTCCTTTTTGCACTCCCAGCTGCAAGAAAATTGGAGGGCAAAAACGAATTCTTACCCCATCCTTCAAGATGGGTTAAGGCAAGAAGAAATATCCCTTCGCAAAATGGAAGAGAGGAATGGATCAGGGTAAAAATGGACGGCAATTACGCAATACCAATATTTTCAGAATCTGCAATTATTTCCAGCCTTGTAAAAGCAGATGGCCTTGTCAAGATACCTTTAGAGAAAGAAGGAGTACATGAAGGAGAGGAAGTGGAGTTCTATAAGATATGAAAAGACGTAAGATTTATCTTAAAAGATATGAAGTAGAGAACGCCAGAAAAATAATATTCAAAACCCTCGAGGATCTTGGCTTTTTCAAAAATTTCCCCTCAGAAGTTGTAGATACACGAAAATCACTCTGGCGTACCACTAAAAATCCTGTGTACGCAATAAAATCTGTTCCCGAAATAAACATATCTGCAATGGATGGGATTGCAACATGTTCTCTTCTTACTAAA
>QNDO01000061.1 GCA_003644895.1 Candidatus Hydrothermota bacterium
CAGATCAAGGGGGACTACCCTATCCCATCCTTTGTTTTTCACAAGGACAGGGTGACGTCCTTCCTTTATAACTATTTTGTCCTCTTTAAATTCTGGGTATACGCAATTGTATTCATCTTTAAATCGATAGAGTGCATAAATAACTTCTATAAATCCCAGAGCCTCCCATATTTCCTTTATAAGAGGAGCATTTTCCCACAAAAGCCCCAGGATCTCTCTAATGATCCTTTCTCGCTCCTCTCTCTCCTCTTCTATCAGTTTCACATATTTGTTCTGTATCTCAACTGTCTCGAAAGGTTCAACATAGAGAGTTTCTTCTGTTTTGGAGAATCCATGCACCACACCTCTAGGTTTTACATGAGACGCAAATGGAAGTACAAATCTACCATTTCTCAACGTAATAATGTTATCCCTCAAAAGCCCCTGTCTACCATAATCAAGTAGCAGCTTTTCAAAAATCCTATAAATTTCTTCTCTCAGTTTTCTTTTTTTGACTCTCAATTCATACAGAAGTGGAGAAGCTTTTTCTTTTAATTCTCCATCATCTTCGAAAGTAGAATGAATCTTCCTTTTTAAGACCTTCAATGGTTCAGGAGATGGCAGTATATCCTGGGGTAAATGGCCCAGAAGACTCTCATAAAGTTTGTCATACTCTGTAAGAAAAATACCGACTTTTTTTATTTCAATTGTAGGGAGGGAGGCGCCCTGTAGAGCCATATCCAGAGCTTTTTTAATGTGTGGGAAGTCAAAGAAATTTAACCTGGAGCCCCCTTCTATGATCTCCCCTATGGATTCTATAAGTTTGAATCTCTTAAGTATTTCCTCCTGCGGGAGATTAGGGGAAAGCTCCTCAAGCTTTAACTTCCCCGCATCAGTGGATATGTACCAGTCTAAGATTTTTTTCAGCTCTGTATATTCGAGCCTATCAAGGACATTCATTCTTCCATTCTTTTTAGCTTTCTTAGAAGCCTTCTTCTTGCAGCCATCAATTCTTTTTTCCTCTTTTCAGAGGGTTTTTCATAGAATTGAGTTCTTTTAACTTCCTGAAGGATCCCATCTTTAGCCAGTACCTTTCTGAATCTTTTTAGAAGGCTGTCAAAGGATTCTCCTTCACGCAGTCTGACTCCGGACACAGGCATCACCTCCTTGCGTTTTTGGGGCGCCTCCCATTAGTTTCTCTCACAGCTATTATCTGACTGCAGGCTGATATTGCTGCAGTCTCGGCCCTTAAGATTGTTTTTGCCAGCTTTACATTCAAAAAGCCCTTACTTAAAAGAAACTTCCTTTCATTTTCAGTGAATCCCCCTTCGGGGCCAATTATAACAAGAATATCTCCCTTTAGATTTATCTCTGGAATAAGCTTTTCTCCGTTTATGTCCCCAAAAAGCCAAGTATTATAATTTGTGGCTATTTCTTCGATTTTTTCTAAACTTAAAGGTTTCCTGATTTCCGGAACCCTGGATCTTCCAGACTGCTTTACAGCCTCTTTCAGTATCTTTAACCACCTCTCTTCGATTTCCCTCTTTAATACAATACTTCTTTCACATATTAGGGGTGTGAATTCTACAACCCCCAATTCTGTACATTTTTCAAGTAAAAATTCCAATCTTGGCTTCTTTATCAAAGCAAAGCCAAGACCGAGTTTAAAATCAAGTTCGGTATTTAAATTATAACTTACTATCCGAACTCCCACAAGTTTTTTTATTCTGTCGATATACTCCACAATAGCCAGATAATTTTTCCCTGCCCCATCTGTAATCCTTACAAGTTCTCCCCTTTTGATCCTCCTGACCTTCACAAGATGATGATACTCCTCGCCGGTGATGTATGCCATTTCTCCTTTTTGCTTTTCAAAAATAGCTGATTTCATCTCTTGAGTTTCCTTACCCTTTCCTTCCAGTCTTTCCCTAATTCATGTTTTTCTATATCCCTCAGTCTTTTATATAATTCTTTCATCTCTTTTGTCAGTTTCTTAGGTGTTATAACCACAAGTCGAATAAACAGGTCTCCCCTCCTGCCGTTTCTTATAACCCCTTCTCCCCTTACCTTAATGAGGGTTCCTGTTTCTGCACCCGCTGGAATGTCTATTTTAAGTTTTTTACCATGTATGGTTTCGATCTCAAATTCAACCCCAAGTGCTGCTTCTGCTGGAGTTATAGGTAGGTCCACATATAGATTCTCTCCATCTCTTCTGTAAATCTCATGGGGTTTCTCCTGAATAAATACATAGAGATCACCGTATCGTCCACCCTTAATTCCTGCATTCCCTTCACCACGTAGAATTAGGTACTCACCCTCTCGCACTCCAGGAGGGATTTTAATTTCGAGTTCCTTTTCTTTTTTAACCCTGCCAGTACCTCCACATACTGGGCAGGGGTTCTGAATTATCGTTCCTTCTCCGCGGCAAGTGGGGCATGTGGATTCCTGGATAAACTGTCCGAAGATGGTTCTTGAGACCTTTCTTACTACACCCGTCCCTCCACAGGTAGGACATGTAGAAAGTCTGCCGTCTCTGGACCCTGTGCCATTACATGCAGTACATTTTTCCAGCCGTTTGATTTTGATCTTTTTGGTAGTCCCCTTTGCTATTTCTTCAAGAGAGAGGGGGATGGAGATACGAAGATCCTCTCCTTTTCTGGATGTCCTACGTTCTCTTCTGGTGGTGGTTCTTCTTCCACCGGTGAAGAAATCGAAGATTTCCTCAAAAAAGTCAAATCCAAAGCCTAAATCTTTGAAAATATCCCTCAGGTCATCGAAGTGGGTAAAGTCACTCCAGGTGAAATCACCCTGCCTGAAGTATCCCTTTAATCCCTCATGCCCATACTGATCATATATTCTTCTCTTTTCAGGGTCAATAAGAACTTCGTAAGCTTCACTTATCTCTTTAAATTTTTCTTCAGCCTCTTTCTTGTTTTCCGGATTTCTATCAGGATGGTACTTTACAGCAAGGCGTCGATATGCCTTCTTAATTTCCTCTGGAGATGCATCTCTGGGGACCCCCAGAATCTCATAGTAATCTTTTTTTGCCATTATTCTACCACTTCATAGTCTGTATCCTGGGGGCCTTCCTTTTTCTCTTCATCTTTAGAGCTGGAAGCACTTGCAGTTCCAGTTTCTGTTTGTGCCTGAGCACCATATGTTCTGTAAATTTCCTGAGAAATTTCGGTCCAGATTCTCTGAAGCTCTTCAAAATCTTTTCTGATTCTTTCCCTGTCTTCTGTCTGCATGGATTCTTTCAATTTTTTGATTGCATCCTCAACCTTGGATTTCTGTGATTCAGAGACCTTGTCCTTGAGGTCTTTGATACTCTTTTCAACCGAATAGATGTACGCATCTGCCTGGTTTCTGAGATCAATAAGCTCTTTCCTCTTTTTGTCCTCTTCGGCGTGCATTTCTGCTTCTTTAACCATCTTCTCGATCTCTTCCTCTGTTAGACCAGTCCTTGCATGAATCTTAATGGAAGCCTCCTTTTGAGTGGCCTTATCTATTGCAGTGACATGAAGAATACCATCGGCGTCTATATCAAATGTTACCTCTATCTGCGGAACTCCTCTTGGAGCCGGAGGGATACCCGTGAGTTCAAACTGGCCTAAAAGTCGGTTTTCTGATGCAATGGGCCTTTCGCCTTGGTAAACCTTGATAAGAACAGAGGTCTGGTTATCCTCCGCAGTGGTATAAATTTTTGATTTTCTTGTAGGAATTGTAGTATTTCTCGGTATAACCACATCAAAAACACCACCAAGAGTTTCTACACCCAGAGAAAGTGGTGTAACATCAAGAAGAACGATGTCTTTATCCTGATATTCTCCTGCCATTATGGCAGCCTGTATGGCAGCACCTATGGCAACTACCTCATCTGGGTTGATGCCCTTGTGTGGCTCTCTCCCGAAGAATTCCTTGACTTTTTGCTGAACAAGTGGCATTCTTGTCTGTCCACCCACAAGGATTACCTCGTCAATGTCCTCCGGTCTGAGATTTGCATCCTGCAGGGCCTTTTTACATATCTCTATGGTTCTGTCAATGAGGTCTCTGGACATTGCCTCCAGTCTAGCTCTGGTGAGGGATTTTTCCAGATGCTTCGGCCCCTGGGCATCAGAGGCAATAAATGGAAGTGATATTGTGGTCTCCATCAATGTGGAGAGTTCTTTTTTAGCCTTTTCAGCTGCTTCTTTTAACCTCTGTAGGGCATTTCTATCCTTTTTAAGGTCAATGCCCGTCTCTTTGTAAAATTCATCAACAAGCCACTCGATAATTCTTTGGTCGATATCATCTCCGCCAAGATGTGTATCGCCAGCAGTCGATTTTACCTCGAAAACACCCTGATCAAGTTCCAGTATAGAAATATCAAAGGTACCTCCACCCAGGTCATAAACTGCAACTCTCAGGGTTTTATCTGTTTTATCCAGTCCGTAAGCAAGGGCTGCTGCAGTGGGTTCGGGAAAGACTCTCATTACTTCAAGTCCTGCAATTATTCCGGCATCTTTTGTTGCCTGTCTCTGAGCATCATTGAAATATGCAGGAACTGTAATCACTGCCTTTTTTACAGGTTCACCCAAATAACTTTCTGCGACCTGTTTAAGGTAAGATAAGATTTTTGCAGAAATTTCTTCTGGTGTGAAATTTCTCCCAAGTGTGGGAATATAGATTTCAACTCGATCGTCTCTGCCCCTTACAACTTTATAAGGGACTCTTTTGATATCCACATCAGCTTCCTCATACCTGCGTCCCATAAATCTCTTTATGGAGAATACAGTGTTTTCTGCGTTCAAAATAGCTTGTCTTTTTGCAATGGAGCCTACCAGCACCTCCTGCCCTTTAAAAGCAACCACGGAAGGTGTTATTCTTTCCCCTTCTTTATTTGGAATGACCACGGGTTCATTTCCAATAACCACTGCCACAACGGAGTTGGTTGTCCCAAGATCAATCCCGATGATCTTTTCCTTGGCCATTTTTCATCCCCCCTTATCATTTTCTGGTTTTGTACTCACTCTCACCCTCGCCGGCCTCAGCAATTTCCCTTTATAAAGAAAGCCTTTCTGATGTTCTTTCACCACCATGCCCGGCGGGAGTTCATTACTTTCTATAACTTCGATTACTTCATGAAGTCTTGGGTCAAACTTCTTACCCGAGACTTCTATCTCCTCGAGCCCTTCTTTTTTTAAAATATTTTTGAATTCATTGAATATCATCTCCACCCCTTTTCTGAAACTCTCGGGGTCTGCATTGGACTCGAGGGCTAGTCTAAAATGGTCAAAAACGGTTAAAAGTTCTTTCAAAAGCCTTTCGTTTGCAAAATCAATTGCCTTCTGCCATTCTTCCTTGGTGATTTTTTTATAATTTTCGAAATCCGCGAGAGTACGAAGATAAAGGTCTTTATACTTATCCCTTTCTCCCTCGAGCTCCTCCAATCTTCTCTTCAATTTTTTCACCCAATGCTCTTTTTTCATGGCAATCTTAAATACCCTGAATTCCCTGAACTGTCAAGAAATTCTTACTATTCTTTTTTCTTTTCTTCAGATTTTTTTGATTTTTCTTTTTGTTTGTTTGCATAATCTGTGATGTAGAAGCCTGAGCCTTTAAAAACTAGTCCCACGCTCCCGGAGTAAATCCGTTCCAGTTCGCCACCACATTCAGGACATATACCGGGCTGTTCTTCATGGGGAAGAACGAGTATTTCCCATATTTTCCCACATTTTTTGCATTTATATTCGTATATAGGCATAATAAAATTTAAAGGGGGAGGGAACCCTCCCCCTTTATCCTCCTTTAGAACTCTTCATACCCACCTGGAGGAGTGGGAACGTTTTCCTTTTTCTCTTTTATCTCAGTTACCAGAGCCTCAGTGGTTAGGAGTAGCGATGCTATGGAAGCAGCGTTCTGAAGCGCAATTCTCTCCACCTTTGTAGGGTCTATAATCCCTGCTTCGATCATATCCACAAATTCTCCGGTGAGGGCATTGAACCCCTTTGTCTCTTCCAGGGTCTTCACTTTTTCAACTATTAATGTTCCCTCCTGGCCTGCATTCTCTGCAATCTGTTTGAGGGGCTCTTCCAGGGCTTGTTTCACTATTTCGACTCCGATCTGTTTATCGCCGTCCAGCTTGAGATCATCAAGAACTTTCTGAGCTCTCAGGAAGGCAACTCCTCCACCTGGAACGATTCCTTCCTCTACAGCTGCCTTAGTTGCATGGAGGGCATCCTCGATTCTTGCCTTCTTTTCCTTCATCTCTGTCTCAGTGGCCGCACCCACATATATTACAGCAACGCCACCGGAAAGTTTTGCGAGCCTTTCCTGAAGTTTTTCTCTATCATAATCGGATTTGGTTTCCTCAATCTGGGCCTTGATCTGTTGAATCCTTGCTTGAATATCTTCTTTCTTGCCATAACCCTCTACAATTGTTGTGTAATCCTTTGTTACAATGACCCTCTTGGCTCTTCCAAGGTCTGTGATCTGAGCATTCTCCAGTTTCATGCCAGCCTCTTCAGAAATAACCCTTCCACCGGTGAGAATGGCAATATCCTCAAGCATTGCCTTCCTTCTTTCACCATACCCTGGAGCCTTAACAGCACATGCTTGGAGAGTCCCTCTAATCTTGTTCACAACAAGTGTTGCCAGAGCTTCACCTTCAACATCCTCAGCAATTACGAGGACCGGTTTACCACTCTGGGCAACCTTTTCCAGAACAGGAAGGATATCCCTGATGGAGGATATCTTTTTGTCGTGAAGGAGAATGTAAGGTTCCTCCAGAATTGCCTCCATTTTGTCCGGATTGGTCACAAAATACGGGGAAATATATCCCCTGTCAAATTGCATACCTTCAACTATCTCAACATAGGTCTCTATGCCCTTTGCTTCCTCCACAGTGATGACACCGTCTTTTCCAACCTTATCCATTGCTTCGGCAATCTTCTCGCCTATCTCCATATCGTTGTTGGCAGAAATTGAGGCAACCTCGGAGATCTCCTTCCTTCCTTTGACTTCTCTGGACATAGATTTGAGATGTTCCACTACCTTTTCAACTGCTTTTTCGATTCCTCTTTTGATTTCCATGGCATTGGCGCCAGCAGCGATGTATTTAAGCCCCTGTCTGTAAATGGCTTCTGCAAGTATTGTAGCTGTGGTAGTTCCATCACCCGCTACATCAGAGGTTTTGGAAGCTACCTCTTTAACCAGCTGAGCACCAAGATTTTCAAAAGGATCTTTGAGTTCTATCTCCTTTGCAACGGTTACACCGTCCTTGGTTATGGTGGGGGAACCGAATTTCTTTTCCAGAATAACATTTCTTCCAGAAGGGCCAAGGGTTACCTTGACCGCACTTGAAAGCTTTTCGACGCCCCTCAGTATAGCTCTTCTTGCTTCTTCATTGAATTTTAGGTCCTTTGCTGCCATTTTTTACCTCCTTTTATTATTCTTCCAGGACACAGAGTATATCATCCTCTCTCATTACAAGATACTCTTCGTCCCCGATCTTGACTTCAGTTCCGGCATATTTGGAGAAGAGAACCTTGTCTCCGACCTTTACTTCCATGGGCATCCTGTTGCCCTTTTCATCAAGTCTTCCTGGACCAACTGCAACAACTTCCCCCTTTTGGGGTTTTTCTTTGGCAGTATCCGGTATTATGATTCCACCTTTTTTGACCTCTTCTTCCTCTATTCTTTTGATTACCACTCTATCTGCTAGCGGTCTGATCTTCATTGCCTTACCTCCTTTTGTGGTTTTACCGGAATTTCGCGAGTGTATATTAATACCAATTTATGTAAGAACTGTCAAGGGTATATGTGACTTTACCCTTCTCTCTGCTGAATTTATAATATTTGTGTTATGAAAATTGCTGTTCTTTCTGTGGGATCTGAAATACTGGCGGGTAGGATATTGAACAGGGATCTTCTTCTGATCGCCGATTTTCTGAGAAAGTTTGGTCTCAGGGTGACTAGGGAGATCACAGTGAAAGATGAAGTTGAAGAAATTGTAGAGACACTTATGAATCTCAAAAATTTTGATATTATCTTTATCACAGGGGGGCTCGGTCCCACTTCCGATGATGTCACAAAGAAGGCCATTGCTCGTTTTTTTAATGTAGATCTGGAATCCAGTGAAATGGTATTGAAACTAATAGAGGAGAGACTTAAGGACCTCGGTGTAGAATTTTTACCGGTTCACAGAAATTATGCACTTATTCCCAAGGGCGCAAAGATACTGCGCAATGATGCAGGACTTGCTCCGGGCATGGTTTTCTCCACGGATAAGGGGATTTTGATATCCCTGCCTGGACCGCCCAGGGAAGTGGAATCGCTACTCCCTCAACTTGAAGGACTGCTGGAGAAGTATAAAAGAGGAGAGACTTATTTAAAAACCGTAAAAACATTCGGTCTTAGAGAGAGTGAAATTTATGATAGACTCAAAGACTGCGCATGGTTAGAAAAAGCAGGATTTTATCCATCCATTTATGGGGTTGATATCAGAATAGAGACTGAGAGAAAGGATGAACTGGATGAAATTTTGATTGAGTTGAAGGATAAACTGGG
>QNDO01000062.1 GCA_003644895.1 Candidatus Hydrothermota bacterium
AGAAAAGAATAGAAAAGGTGGAAGGATATGTGGGTAACTATAAAACCTATCTTACCGGTGAGGATGAGCCCATTGAGCATGGTGTAGTGATAATAGCTACCGGGGCAAAGGAATATGTACCTAAAGAATATCTGTATGGGAAGAATCCCAGGGTTTTGACTCAGAGAGAATTTGAAGAAAAAATGGAAAAAGGAGAAATAGAGAAGGATGCAAGGTGCGTGATGATCCAGTGTGTGGGGTCAAGAAATACTGAGCACCCCTGGTGTTCCAGGATATGCTGCTCCCGGGCTGTGAGAAATGCTCTCGATTTCCGGGAAAAGTATCCTGATGGGGAGGTTATTATACTCTTCAGGGATATGAGGACCTATGGATTTAGAGAGGATATATACAGGGAGGCCAGAGAAAAAGGCGTTATCTTCATCAGGTTTAATGAAAATGACCCTCCTGAGGTAACAGAGGAAGGCAATAAACTTCAGGTTACAGCCAAAGATCTGGTTCTTGGTCAAAAGATACTCATTGACGCCGATTATGTTGTTCTATCCAACGGTATTGTTCCTAATGAGGATAATGAAGAACTTTCTAAGATGTTCAAGGTTCCCTTAAATGAGGATGGATTCTTCCTGGAGGCGCATATGAAGCTGAGGCCTGTAGATTTTGCAACTGATGGGGTATTTCTCTGCGGTCTTGCACACTCTCCAAGGTTTATAGATGAAGCCATTGCCCAGGCCAAAGCTGCAGCTGGAAGGGCTGCACTTATTCTTTCCAAAGATTATATAACTACAGAAGGTAAAGTGGCTGAGGTGAATGAGAGGCTGTGTATTGGCTGTGGCCTCTGTGAGGAGGTATGCCCCTACAGTGCGGTGGAGCTGCTGGAGAAAAAGGTTCTGGGACATATGAAAAAGGTTGCCCAGGTTAACCCCGTTTTGTGTAAAGGATGCGGGGCATGTACGGCAACCTGCAGACCAGGTGCCATTGACCTGAACGGATTTTCCAATCCACAAATTGTGGCCCAGGGAGAGGCACTTTTGTATGAAGAAAAGAAGGTTTCTTCAATCAAGGATGTTATTAATGTATTGAAATAGGAGGAGTAAATGGCAGATTATGAGCCCAAAATTCTCACAATTTTATGTAACTGGTGTTCTTATGCAGGGGCTGACCTCGCAGGAACCTCCAGAATCCAATATCCCTCAAACATAAGGGTTGTAAGGGTCCCCTGTTCTGGAAGGGTGAATCCCCAATTTATTGTAAAAGCCTTAAGAGACGGGGTAGATGCGGTCTGGATTTCGGGATGTCATCCTGGGGATTGTCATTATATTACTGGAAATTACTTTGCCAGACGTAGATTTTATGTACTGAAGGACCTTCTGGAATATGTGGGTCTTGAGAAGGGCAGAATCCATTTCTCCTGGGTCTCCGCATCAGAAGGTAAAAGGTTCGCTGATATAGCGACGCTTGTTACAGAAGAGGTTAAGAAACTGGGACCGAGGAAGAAATTCGTAAAAAGGAGATGATGATGGTTAAGAAAATCAGGGAGATTGCAAGGAAGTTACTGGAGGAAGGAAAAGTAGATGTGGTTTTGGGTTATGAGAAGGGCACAGAGCCCCTTTCCGAAAGGCCCTTTGTGGCAAGGACGGTGGAGGAGGTTGAAAGACTCACTTATTCTCCCTTTGCAATCCAAAATCTTGCCACCTATCTCCCGAGATTCAATAACAATAAAGTAGCTATACTGGCACGGGGATGTACAACAAGGGCCATAAATGTCTTAATAAGTGAAGGCCAGATTGAAAGAGATAAAATTTATGTCATTGGTATACCCTGCAATGGTGTGATTAAAACCCGGGAGTTACGAGAATCCATAGGTGAGGAAATAGAGGATGTTAGTATCCAGAATGGGGAGATTGTAATAAAGACCACCACAGAAGAGAAAAAAGTTAAGTTCGAAGACTGGCTCAACATCTCCTGTAAATACTGTGAGTATCCCAATCCATTGTTTTATGATGTTTTAGTGGGTGAGGAGGTTAAACCCAGAGGCGGTGGATATCCTGATGTTGAGGACTACGAAAAACTGGATGAAGATAAGAGATGGGAAATTTTTGAAGCTGAGATGTCCAAATGTGTGAGGTGTTATGCCTGTAGACAATCCTGTCCCATGTGTTATTGTGAACACTGTTTTGTGGACTCCACGGAGCCCAGATGGGTAGAACCAGGGTTTGATAAGACAGATCTTGAATCCTGGCATCTTATAAGAGTTCTGCATATGGCGGGAAGGTGTGTAGATTGTGGAACATGCGAGCTTGTGTGTCCAGAAGGTGTTAAACTTCTTTTTCTCACAAGGAAGGTTGCAAGAGACCTTAAGAGGGATTTCGATTATGTATCCGGTCTTAATCCAGAGAAACCGCCATTTTTTGGAGAATTTAGGTACGATGACAAGGGGGATTTTATACTATGAAAAGAGTCCCATTAAGTGAGCTTGAAAGAATCTATGAAGCCTTGAAAAGTTACGGAAGTGTATGGGTGAGGAAAAAGAATGCCTATGAGACTGCTGAAACACCTGAAGAATTACTCTCCACCGTCAGCAAGGTGAAAAAACCGGCAAAATTCATTTTTCTTCCGGAAGAGGAACCCCTCCTTGCCTTTGTACAGGATGGAAAGAACGTTACATTCCAGGAAGTGATTCGGGAAGCAAAGGGTGTTATTTTTGGTATTCCACCCTGCGAGGCGAAAGCCATTTCACTTCTTGATCTCAACTTTTTGCAGGGTGAAGGGGAAGACATATATTACAAGAAAAGAAGGGAAAATGTATTACTTTTTGGGCTTGCATGCCTTGCACCCGATTCAAGATGTTTCTGCACCACCTTTGGTTATGGACCTTTCACGGAGAGTTTTACAGACATTTTTGGTGTTGTGGTAGATGATGTGCTGCTTTTTGAGGGGATAACAGAGAAAGGAAAAGATCTTGTGAAAAATCTGGATGTAGAGGATGCAAAGGGAGAGGAATTAAAAAAACTGGAGGCGATGAAAAAGGAGATAACAGAGAGGGTCAAAAAGCTGGATATCCAGGGAATACAGGAAAAATTAGCCCGGATGATGGATTCAGAAATATGGGATAAAATATCATCCAGCTGTCTCGGTTGTGGAGCGTGTACCTATTACTGCCCCACCTGCTACTGTTTTGATATACAGGATGTGGAGAGACCCAACTGGGGATACAGACTGAGGACATGGGATAGCTGTATGTTTACCCTCTATACCCTTGAAGGGTCTGGTCATAATCCCCGACCTGAACTCAAGTACAGATGGCGTAATAGATTGATGCACAAATTTAATTATTATCCGGTTCTCTACCAGGAATTTGGCTGTGTGGGTTGTGGGAGATGCATCGAGGTATGTCCGGTTAATATAGATATAAGGGAAATTTTGATGGAGGTGAAGAATGAACCCATACGCGCCTGAATTGTACAGGATAAAAAAGACTGTTTTTGAATCAGATGATTTTACCCTGAAGTCTTTTTTGCTTGAGCCGATTGACGGGAATATGATGGATTTTATTCCTGGGCAGTTCTGTGAGATTTCGGTTTTCGGAAAAGGCGAAGCCCCCTTTGGAATAGCCAGTGCACCTCATGAAAAAGAAGGTTTACTATTCACAGTCAATAGAGTAGGTCTTGTTACCGGTGCCCTGCACGAGATGGAGGAGGGACACATTGTTGGAATTCGTGGTCCCCTTGGAAATGGATATCCTGTGGATGAGTTTAAGGGTAAGAACGTGGTTATAATAGGTGGAGGGTTTGCCTTCACCACCCTGAGGTCCTTAACTCTCTATCTCTTGGAAAACAGAAAGGATTATGGAAAAATAACAGTAATATATGGAGCTCGAAGGCCAGGCCTTTTGCTTTATAAAGAAGATCTTGCAAACTGGGAAAAGAGGGGAGATATAGAGTTGCATCTTACCGTGGATACAGAGTTTCCAGAATGGGATAAACATGTGGGGTTCGTGCCCCAGGTTCTCGAAAAGGTGGCTCCTTCACCGGAAAATGCCTATGCAGTGGTATGCGGCCCCCCTGTGATGATAAAGTTTACTCTTCCGGTCCTTGCAAAACTGGGATTCGAGAAAGATAAAGTTTATACCTCTCTTGAAAGAAGAATGAAATGTGGGATTGGAAAATGCGGTAGATGTAACATAGGACCATATTATGTGTGTAAGGACGGTCCTGTTTTTAGTCTTGCACAGCTTGAAAAATTACCCAAGGAGTATTGATATTTAATTATCGGTAGACGGTAGACGGGAGACGGTAGACGAGGGTATAGTATAGTTCCCTCTCCCCTGGTGGGAGAGGGTCAGGGTGAGGGGGGAACATGAATATGCGTTATAGGGAAATACAACTAGTGTTTAATAAATACCCCCTCCCCTTAGTCCCCTCTCTGCTTTGTAGAATCCTTCGGATTTCCCACTGGAGGGGAAAAGAGAATTCCGTCTACCGTCTCCCGACCTTTCTCATCGTTTACCGTCTACCGAAATAGCTTCACCAATTACCATAGCAATCCCACATTACCAATATGAACATTTCGGAGGCCGTTTTTGAGTGCAACCTCCCTGCATGCCATGGCATGGGCTCTTGAAGTCCTTGGGAGGTCATGGGCATAAAAATGAGGATAGAAGGCAAGCAAGGAGTAGGGGATATCCGGGTTTAATTTATATAAAAATTTTGATATTTTATCCACTTCTCGGGGCCCTACATACCCTGGCACAAGTAGGGTGCTCACAACCAGAATCGGAGGTTTTCCCCTTTTAGGAATCAGCGACGCCAGAAACTCAATATTTTCAAGGGTCCATTCATTTGAGGCACCTGTGAGTGCATAATGAAGAGAGGGAGTGAAGTCCTTGAGGTCGATTTTCACTGTTCCGCCACTTTTCAGTGCAATTTCTGATATTCTCCTTGTCATTCTTGGATTAATTGAACCGTTTGTTTCCCAGCAAAAGCGAAGTATTCTTCCCTTTTCTCTGTCTCTTGCTATGAGTGAAGTGGCGATGGAATGCCAGGAGAGGGGAGCCGGGTCTCCACCGAAGTAACATATACACGCAGTCCTCCTGTCAACCTTAGAAGCAAGTTCAGAAGGAGTCAGAAATTCGCCCTCTTTTAGTCTGAAATGCCAGTTCTGGCAGAAGACACAGCTAAAGCTACAACCTCTATAAAATACTGCGAGATTTGTGTATCCGCGTTCTGTACTTCTGGAGTAGGAATATTCAGGCCAGCCTACTCCCCGTGCCGCACATACCCATTCTGCAACACAATTGGTGGGAAGAGGGTCATGATACCAGTCAAGGGGAGCACGTGTTCCATAAATAGGGGTAACACCGTTTTCAGCCCCCTTTCTTACCCCACACAGGCCTTTTTCTTCAGGTTTTGGTTTGCATCTATTTACACAGAGAGGGCATTCTTTATCGCCCTCCTGAGGAACTTCTTCTGGAAGGCCGTACTCCTGGCGAATTCTTCCGTGAATATCCCTTATGATGTTTAGCGCTTCTTCATTCTGCTCATACAGGCAATCTATGCATATTCCGAGGATTTCCGCAATTACCCCCGATTTCCCGCATATTTTACATTTTTTGTATTCTATTCCGGGATAAAGTTTTAGAAAAATTTCCCTCTCCGGGATCTCTTCCATGATAAGATTATAGTCCAGAAAAACTTTTATTAAAAGTAATGGTTATTAATGAGTAAAAAGGCAGATTCTATATAAGCCCCAGAATTTCCATTACACTTTTGTCCTCCACTCCCACAAGCTCAGCTGCACCGGAAGGACACACATTAGTGCAGAGACCACACCCCTGACATATGGATGGAATTACCTTTGCTACCAGGAATTCCTCATCAATATATCTTGCTCCGTAAGGACACACATCCACACAGAATCCACAGCCTGCACATTTCCTTTCATGTACAATGGAAACAAATTTTCTGGGGGTTAGAGCCTTTTGCCCCAGCTCTGTGACTATCCTGGAAGCTGCGGCATGGGCCTCAAGAATGGATTCCTCGATAGCCTTTGGAGATCTTGCAAGACCCACAACAAAGATGCCCGGTTTTTTTGATTCCAGGGGATTAAACTTTGGATTAATACCCGAGAGGAATCCATCCTCATCCATGTCGATACTAAGTAATTCTTTTAACTTTTTATTATCCTGATTGGGAGCAATTCCTGCAGAAAGAACGAGATAATCGGTTTCAATCTCAATATTTCTCCCTATGGAAGGGTCAAAAACATTCACTACGATTTTCCCATCCCTTTCAGAAACCTTCGGTTCCTCACCTTCCCTGAATTTCAAGAAAATTATTCCCTTTTCTCTTGCTTCCCTGTAAAAGACCTCTTTTTCTCCGTACATCACAATATCTCTTGCAAGAATGTATACCTCTGTTTCCGGAGAGAGTTCCTTTATGTGTAAAGCATTCTTGATGGCATCGGTGCAGCATACCCTTGAGCAGTAAGGATGTTTATCGTTCCTTGAGCCCACACATTGAATCATTGTGACTACCTGGGGTTTAATCGATTTACCATGGAGTAACTCTTCAAATTCCAGTTGCGTCACTACATTTGGATTTTTACCATGGAGGTATTCCTCGGGTCTGTATTCAGACGCACCTGTGGCTACAACAATGGCCCCGAAATTCTTCTTTTTAAATTCCTGGCCAGTCCTGAGATGGACCTCGAAATTGCCGATGTTCCCCGTTACATTTACAACCTGTGTTTTATACAGGATGGAGATATTTTTATCTCTTTCCACCTTTTCTATGAGTTCGCCGAGCCATTTCTGAACATCTCTTCCGTCTATTTGTTTTCTGATTCTCAATGCATTACCACCCAGTTTTTCACTCTTCTCAACAATAGTGACTTGGAAACCATGTTCACTAAGTTTACTTGCAGCTAAAAGTCCAGCAACTCCTCCACCTATCACCAGTATCCTGTGTTGGATTTTAGTTTCTTCAAATTCGGGAATTATTCTATTTTTAAGTTTTGTTATGGCAGATTCTATAAGAGATAATACCTGACCATCAGTGAGTTCATAAACGTTAACCAGTTCAAAATAAAGGGGATGAAAATATTCCCTCAATCTGCCGAGAAGTGTATATGGATAGCCGTTAACAAGTACGAAGGGGGCTTCTATTTTTTTCTCCAGCTGTTTCAGCTCCTTTTCTTCCCTGAGGTAAGTTACTTCAACGATTTTAAAATTGCCAAAACGCCCATATATTTTTTCTTTTAGTTTTGTATCCAGTTCCCTGGTTAGTACAATCACAGGCTGAGTTTCAA
This sequence comes from Candidatus Hydrothermota bacterium, assembly GCA_003644895.1. Classification (GTDB taxonomy): domain Bacteria; phylum Hydrothermota; class Hydrothermia; order UBA1063; family UBA1063; genus B29-G16. The sequence continues at coordinate 7,303 of QNDO01000062.1, forward strand.
GGTCAAATTTTTTCAAATTCTTCCGGCTCTTCTTCCCCCTGTCTGCATAGGAAGTTGCAGCATAGGCTGAGATTATTGATTCTTCAATGTCCCTTGGTGATATTGCGGATCCTGCGTAGTAAAACCCCTCCACATTGGTTTCAACAGGGATGAATGAATTTTTTAAAGGTTCTACTCCTTGGAATTTTCTGGATACAGCTCCCTGTGCCAGTACCACAAGTTCAAAAACATCGGTTTTCAACTTCCCCTCTTCGTCTTCGTATCTTATGCTGAGATTACCATCAGGAAGTTCCTCTATGGAGCCGACCCTGCACCTTACAAATTCTGCTTCTGTGGTCTTCCAGTATCTATAATGTCCCTTTCCAAAGGTGCGCATATCCATGTAGAAGACCTTTACATTGATATCTGGATACTTTTTCTTAAGAAGCCTGATTTCTTTAAGAGAGTACATACAACAGAAGGAAGAGCAGAAGGGATTTTTCACATCCCTTGAACCCACACACTGGATAAAGGCTATTGTTGTGGGTGTTTTCCCATCTCCAGGCCTCTTCAAGGAACCCAGGGTGGGACCGAACTGAGATAATAATCTTTCCAGTTCAACTCCTGTAATAACATTTTTGAATCTTCCATATCCAAATTCTGTAAGGTGGGAGAGATCAACCTCCTCAAAACCTGCAGTCCATATTATACTTTCCACATTATACTTTTTTGTTGAGGGCTTTTGTTTCAGATCTATGGCATCAACAGGGCATACCTTTGCACACTCTCCGCACAGGGTGCATTTTTCAAAATCAATGGCATAGTAATCAGGATAGGGCAGAGGATATTTTATATAAATTGCTTTCCTTTTGCCTGTGGGAACATTGAATTCGTCTTTCACCTCCACAGGGCATACTTCCACACATTTATGGCAGTTGATACATGTTTGCTTCACACCGCGAGGTTTTGATTCAACTGTGACCTCAAATCCACCCTTTGTTTTTCTGAATTCTTTTAATTCTGATAATGGAAGTACTTCAATGAATGGGTGGTCAAGAACCCTTCTCAGACAGAACTGTACTGTATCATCAGATGTAAGAGAATAAACCTGACACATTCCACATGCATCATTTGGGAACTG
>QNDO01000063.1 GCA_003644895.1 Candidatus Hydrothermota bacterium
CTTCTAAAAATTGCATCAAATTCTCTGCTATAAAGAGTGAAATTATCATCACCATACCACCAGAACCAATCGGAGCCCTCTGCTGCCATTAATTCCCTTTTTGCTGCATTATTTATACTCTTCTCTTCGAGCAAATCTTTAACCTTTATAAGATATTCCCATGCCCTATTCTTTTCAGGATGTCCAATCCACGTAGAGAAATCTGCTTTTATCCATGAACCTGGATGTAAAGTGCTGAGCCTCTCTGCAGCTGTATCTTTCACTACCTCGCTGAAAGTCACTGTATTTAACACAGAACTTTTAGATAATTCTTCATAAACCCGCCTCAGAAAGTTTATGCCGCCCTCAGAATAATTCTCCCAGGGATTTTCTCCATCGAGAATGATGGAAACTACACCATGGCTATGTTCCCTTGCCAAATGTCTCAATCTTTCAATGAAATCTTTTGCTGCCTGTCTTTCACTCCATCTAGAATATATGAACCCTATTCTATCAGATAATTCTCTATCCCTGAAAAAAATCTTCACTCCATTAAATTCGTATACTCTGTAGATGTCACTTCTTTTAAATGTCTTACCAGCCTTGTATAGACTTTTTTCCAGGATGCCCTCATCTGTTGCAATCCATTGGATATCGTATTTCTTTAATAGCGGAATAATATCAGGAGATACCGAGCCTTCTGGAGGCCATATCCCCAATATTTTACATTCTATTTTATTCTCCATAAAATGTAGGGCATCTCTAATCTGAGTATCCACATTTTTCGCTTTTGAGAAGCTGATTGAAGGGAGAAGTGTGTACGGATTTGATTCAATAACATTTCTTGAATTGTAAAGCACCGGCATAATGGGGTGATAAAAAGGAGAAGTACTTATTTCTATTTTACCTTTTTTTACCAGGTCCCTGTAAAGACCAATTACATAAAAAATCTTTTCCCTCATCCATTTAAGAAGCTCTTTTTTATCTTCTTCTGAGTAATCCCTTTCTTTTAATAGTAGTTCCTTTAAAAAACTTGTCTCTTCAATCAAAAGTGGACTGATGCTGGAAAAAAGATAGAAAAATTGTATATCTCTGTATTCTTGATCCTTAAACCTTCTTATTTTTTCGCCAAGCTTCAGAGGGGACCCTCTTTTTAAGTATAATAGTTCGTATCTTCTATATGGTTTCACACGTGTTTTGGGATTGACATTAAAAAAATGGTAGAGGATAAACTCTTTTTCGGCATCAGTAAGTTCACCCGCAGGTTTTAACACCATTTCTGTAAAGATACACTTTACTTCTCCCCTAGCGTAAAGTTCCAACTGCTCTATGAGAGACGGAACAAGATTAAAGGTGGCCTTTACATTATCAAATTCTGCCAATATTCTGGGCATTTCATAATATTCTCTGAGGGCATGGAGTAATACCCACGGCAGATAGGAAACATAGCCATCTTTCTCATAAACTACGTAAGAGGGCTGATGCATATGCCAGAGAAAGAGGACTCTCATTTTTTAAGGGATTCCAGTTTCTTTTTATAGGTATTCCGAAGTGAATCAGCTTTTATTTTATCCTGGGCTTCTATAAAAATATGAATATAAGGTGTGAATTCATCTGATCTCACCAAAACCCATCCTTCATCATGGAAGATTTTTATACCATCCAAAAAGATAACGTTTAATTTACTAGCTTCTTCACTTAACCTTCTCATTACAGTGCCTTTTTTCTCCCAGGGACAAGCAATTCTATCCATAATGAATACTGGTTTTTCAATAGACTTACTAAACTCCTTAAAATCAATATTACAACGAGCCATTATATCCAGCACCTTTCCCGCAGTGAACATTGCATCGGGAGCATTTTGAAATTCTGGAAAAATAAACTGCCCATTCCCTGAAGCAACAAGCACCACACCCTCTCCAAAAGATTCTTCACATAGGCTTCTCTCATCAGCTCGTACATAACGCACCTCAAGTCCTTTATCTCTTGCTACCTTTTCCACTATTGATGGGGTATAAAGCGGGAGAAGGATAACTCCTTCCTCTACATCTTCCATAACCAGATGGACAACGAGGAGCAAAGCATCTATACCAGACCATATTTCTCCATGAGAATCCACAAAAGCAATTCTTTCTCCTCCTGGATAAAAATAAAATCCCACATGATAATTGAGAACCTTGATAATGGTGGACATATCTTCCAGTTCCTTTTTAATCTCATTTTCAGATTTAGAAAGCTTTTCCAAATCTATATGTGCATTGAGACTAACTATATCCCGGGAAATCCTGTCCAGAATCGCTGGCAAAAAATTGCTAGTAATTCCATGAGAATAATCTACTACTATCTTGAAGTTTGAATCAGAAATTTTATCAATATGGATGTTTTTTAGATAAGTCTCGGTATAAAAATCAAAAAGTCTTGTTTCTATGGTAATATCACCAACATCATTGTGGTGGGCCCTCCTGAAGTCTTCTCTAAAAAATATACGTTCTATAGGCTTTGCCATACTTGATGAAATATCCAAGCCTCTAGAATCATAAAAATGAATTTCCGTGGATGGAGGATCCAGGGGAGCTTGCCTAAAATATACACCCCCCATTTCTCCAAAGGTTTGTAATTTGAACCTCAATACAGGTAGAGGAATCATTTGTGCATCCTTAACATTAACTCCAGTGGAAGCTAGCCCTCCAACAAAAGCTCTTCTCAGCATCCTACTGGTTCTGTGAGCATCCCTCCCCAGGAGGATAAAACTGTTCTTTGGTAAAAGAGAGCCATAGGCAGCCCCCAATTTAGCACACAACTCTGGAGTAAGTTCAATATTTGAAAGACCTATAACTTTAGCTCCTTGAAAAAGGGATTTTTTCCATCTCTCACCCCAAACAAGATTGGATGAAACAATGGCTGATTCTTCAACTACCTTTCTGGGCCAGATTTTAACATTCTCCCGGATAACAGAATTTCTTCCTACAGAACATTCATCCCCTACTACAGCTCCTTTATCAATTTTAACATTTTCCGATATCCTAACGCTTTGCATTATCACTGCACTGCGTACCTGCGCCCCTTTCTTCAAATAGGTATTGTCCCAGATTATTGAATCCTTGAGAATCACACCGGATTCTATTATGCAATTATTTCCTATAACTGATCTTTCAATTTTTGCGCCCTTTTGTATCCTTGTATTGTTCCCAATAATCACTGTTTTCCCGAAATTTACATCTTCCTCTATAAGGACATCTTTCCCGACTCTCACATCCCTACCAATGAGATCGAGCTTTTTACCAGGTATAAATATTTCTACTCTCCCATCAAGAATATCATAATGAGCTTCTCGGTACGCATCGGGATCACCTATATCCTTCCAGTAACCTTCTCCTATATAACCATAAAGGGGTTTATTCTGGGAAAGGAGCTTGGGGAAAAGATCTTTGGAAAAATCAAATTCTTCCTCATCAGGAATGTAATCAAGTGCTTCCCGCTCGAGCACATATATACCTGTATTAATGGTATCAGAAAACACCTCTCCCCAAGTGGGTTTTTCAAGAAATTTTACAATTTTTCCACTTGCGTCAGTTATCACAATACCAAACTGTAGAGGATTATCAACGCGAGTAAGCCCTATAGTTACGAAAGACCCTTTCTTTTTATGATATTTCACCATATCTTCCAGATCAAAATCAGTTAAAAGGTCACCACTAATTATCAGAAACTTCTCCTCGGAGATTAGCTTGTGTACAGCTTTTACAGCACCGGCTGTTCCGAGATCTCTAGTCGGAATGAAATAGTCAATTTTTACACCCCACTCTGTGCCATCACCAAAAAAATTCTTAATAACATCTGGCTGATAGTATAAAAGCATTGTTATTTCACTAAAACCATGTCGAGCAAGAAGTCTAACAATGTGCTCAAGGATAGGTCTATTCACAAGAGGTAGCAAAGGTTTGGGTATATTTACCGTTAGGGGCCTTATTCTAGTACCAAAACCTCCAGCAAGAACAAGAGCTCTCACTTCTTTTTCTCCAGCAATCTCCTTATTTCTTTCTTTAGCTCACTTAAATCCGGAGATTTAACCACATATGAATCTGCGAACCATGAGGCATAATCATCTTGATAAGAACTGTATGCAGTACAAAGTATAACTGGTATTTTGCTTTTTTCTTTGGCCAGATTCTCAAGTAATTCTAATCCAGATTGCCCCTTCATTTTAATATCAAGGACTATAAGATCAATTTTTTCTCCTTTTGCAATGATGTCCAGGGCTTCTTCGCTACTTGCTGCAAGAATGACGCCGTAACCTTCCTTTGAGAAAACTTTTTCATAAAGAAGTCTCATATTTTTATCGTCATCAACAAACAATATTTTTTCTTCTTTCATACTATCTCCTCCGCATAATAATCTTAAATTACGCTTTCAGCATGGTCAATTTTTTGACCCCAGTAAAAATCATTCTTATAATCAAATTATGCCTGCTAATTTACCACCTCAATACTTTGAAGCAGAAAAAGAATACCGTGAAGCAAAAACCATTGAGGGAAAGATTAGAGCTTTGAAAAAAATGCTCGCTGTCATGCCGAAACATAAGGGTACTGACAAACTTCAGGCGGATATCCGTGCCAAAATATCTCGACTTCAAAAAGAACTGGAAGCTGAGAAAAAAGGAAAGAAGAGAGGGGCTTTTTATTATATCAGAAAAGAGGGAGCAGGGCAGGTGGTACTAGCAGGGTTTCCAAATTCCGGTAAAACATCCATTGCGAATTCACTATCTGGAACCGACCATCCGGTAGCACTTTATCCATTTACAACCCAGATACCTCAGGTCTCAATGATGAAATTTGAGGATATTCACATTCAGCTTATTGATATTCCTCCTTTAACTGAAGAGCATGTAGTGTACTGGCAAATCGAACTCATAAGAAATTCTGATCTCATTTTGATAGTTCTGGATCTTGAATCAGAAGAAGTACTAGAACATTACGAAAATATTTTATCAATTCTTTCAGCAAGAAAAATAAACCTGATTGGTAAGGGCGAGAGAGAATCCAATCTTTTTGGGCCTGTAAATAAAAGAGCAATCATTGCTGCAAATAAACTGGATATACAAGGGGCTTACGACCGACTTGAACTTTTGTACGAGCTCGTAAACAAGAAATTTCCTGTGGTTCCAGTTTCTGCAAAATTTGGAAATGGACTGGAAGAATTAAAGGATTTAATTTTCAAGGAGCTGGAAATTATCAGGGTATACACCAAGGAGCCCGGTAAACCGCCGGTATTGGAAGACCCTCTGATCTTAAAGAAAGGAAGTACTGTCTTGGAAGCTGCTGAAGAAATCCATAAGGACTTTGCAGAAAAATTGAAATATGCAAGAGTCTGGGGGTCAACAAAGTTTGAAGGACAAAGGGTGGAAAAACATTATATCCTTCAGGATAAAGACATAGTGGAATTTCACATTTAATACCCCGTCAATCTATTGTTTCCTCAAGGATATACGGCATAAGTGCGTAAAAAGCTGATGCTTTAACAAGATGATCTATCGGTATTTTCTCATTTGGGGCGTGGGCATATACCTCATTGCCGGGACCAAACCCAATTGTAGGGATACCATGCTTTCCGCATATGGCAACTCCATTGGTAGAAAATGTCCATTTACCGATCCTGGGGACTTCCTGAAATAGAAGTTCATATGCTTGGCTAGCTACTTTAACCAAATAATGATCCTCAGGTATTTTCCAGGTTGGGAAATACTTTTCCTGTTTGTATAAAGTTCCTTTATAACTTGCTCGATTGTATATAGGTACCTCGATCACTGCCTCATTTCCTATAACTTCTCTGACTTCCTCAATTGCACTCTCTCTGGTCTCTCCCCATGTTAATCTTCTGTCCAGATGTATTCTACAGTGATCGGGAATTGCACAGAGTGAGGGCGATTTAGACTCTATAAGTGTTGCAACAACACTTCCTTTCCCAAGAAAATCATCGTTTCTTAATCTATAATTCAATTTTTCTATTTCAAGTGCTGCCCTAGATGCTTTATATATAGCGTTGTCACCTCTTTCTGGAGCAGATGCATGGGCAGAAATTCCCCTGAAGTAAAGCTCGATCTCCATTCTCCCTCTATGTCCCCTGTAAATGCCAAGGTTGGTGGGCTCCGTCAATATTGCAAAATCTGGTACAAGCCTCTCCTTTTCAATAATGTAATTCCAGCACATTCCATCACAATCTTCCTCCATTATGGTGAAGGTAAAGTATACTGTAAAAAGCCCATCATAACCCAGCTCCTTCAGTATCTTCCCAGCTGTTATCATTGAGGCAGCCCCACCCTTCTGATCAACTGAACCCCTTCCCAACACAAACCCGTCTTTTATTTCGCCAGAAAATGGATCAAATTCCCACTGGTTTATGTCTCCAGTATCCACTGTATCAATGTGAGCATCGATGGCAAGGATTTTTTCTCCATTCCCCACTCTCCCTATAAGATTTCCCAGACCGTCGATTTTGACCTCGTCAAAATCAGCGGATTCGAGTAAGGATTTAATTTTTTCTATGACCTCTCTCTCTTCCCCACTTAAAGAACGTATTCTTACAATTTCAGAAAGGTTTGAGGAAGTATAATCTCTGTAGTGCTCAGCTCTTTGTCTAATCAGTCCCCATATCTCCATTCTAAACCTCCTGGAGTTTCATTGCCCCGTAACCACAATAATCCTGACAATAACCACATCCAATACAATTTTCACCTATTACCTTTGCAACCTTACCATCCATGTAAAGAGCACCCTGAATACACCGAGAAATACACGCTTTACAACCTGTACATTTATTTTCATCAATGGTCATCACAGGTATCTTAGAAAATTTTCTCCTTTCTTTTAATTTTTCCTTATAAAGCCCTTTAATCTCCTCAATTGAACGGTATCCATGTGCATCAAGCCATTCTTCAATTTCCCTTGCAATCTTCCCGTATACAGTATGTCCTCTCTTGATTGCAGCAGAGCAGACCTGAACTATGGAAGCTCCCACCATAAAAAATTTAATTGCATCTACTCCCTTTTCGATTCCTCCCACCCCTATCACCGGCTTGTCCTGAACGGTAGCTATTTCATACACAATCCGCAAAGCTATAGGTAGTATAGGAGGACCGGAAAGCCATCCCTGGCCATATTCTGAACCAAGAAGCGGTTCCATTGATTCTACGTCAAAATTTAATACTGGACCGTAAGAATTTATTGCAACAAAAGCATCAACATATTCTGAAACTCTGGATGCCAGTTCCTTTACATAGGGAAAATTGGGGGATATCTTCATCCATATGGGGAGCTTGACAGTTTCTCTCAATGATCTTGCAACCTCAATGAGTGGTCCTATCTCACCTCCAACATAATGGGTGGAAAATTCAATTGCATCAGGTGCAACCTCTTTCTCAATAATACTTCCCAGCTTTTTAACCTCTTCCGGCTTATATCCAATGGAAATAATAAGTGGGACTCCCGTTTCTTTAACCTTTCTATACTCTTCCAGCATCTCCTCAAATGGGGTCTCTGACCACGTCTCACAATTCATAATTCCCTGGCACACTGCCCTTCTGATGGTGGGTCTTAGATCATGTGCCGGTTTAAGTGAAACCGTTTTAGAAACCACACCTCCTGCACCACCTGCCACTGCCTTTAGCATCAACTCTGCATTTCGAACATTGGGACCGGCCGCTGTAAGAACCGGGTTTTTGAAGGTGATACCGTTGACATTTACTTTTAAATCAGCCATAATACCTCTCATGAAGTTTTTTAGCTATAATTTTTGCCTTCTTTAAAACTTCTTCCTCATCCACAAAAGTTACTCTTCCATCTTTGTAAATTATTTCACCATCGGACATGGTAATGAATACCCTTCCTTCTCTCACACCAAATAAAAGATGGCCAATAATATTGTCTTTATTTATAGGAGTTACAGGAACATAATCCAGAACAGTTATATCTGCCCTATAGCCTTCCTTAAATTCCCCAGTATCCGGGAAAAAATATTTCTGTATTTTATACCTATAGTCAAAAAACACCTTTTTCAATGCTTCAAAATCTTCTCTTATCCCCTTTCCTAGTAAATAATGTGACCTAAGGGTAGCTATCATGTCACATGACATACCATCTGTGCCCAATACATACTCCTTAATTTTTTCTCTGTCTAACCTTCCCACTTGATTGTTTGCATTGGATTCTGGATTTGCAACGATAACAGGCTTTATCTCTTTAATCAGTCTGTAATCCTCCTCCGTTAAATATATCGCATGGGCAAGGATTGAATCTTTTGTTAAGAGATCGTGCTCGACC
>QNDO01000064.1 GCA_003644895.1 Candidatus Hydrothermota bacterium
CTTATAGAAGCTCTGAAGGAGGGAGTCATAGATGTCATAGCTACTGACCACGCACCACATGCAAGTTTTGAAAAAGAAGATGAATTTCTCGCTGCTCCATTCGGTATGATTTGGCTTGACTTCGCCTTCAGTGCGCTGTACACATTCCTTATCCAAAAAAACAAACTGGATCTCAAAACGGTAATTCAGTCTCTAACCACGGGACCGAGTAAGATTCTGGGACTTAATGATAGAGGTAGTCTGGAAAAGGGCAAAAGAGCAGATATTGTGATATTTGACCCAGAGAAAGATATAGAGATCACAAGGAATTTTTTAAAATCCAAGGCCAAAAACACCCCTTTATTCGGTAATAAATTGAAGGGGAAGGTGATTATAACTATCAAGGAGGGTGAGGTCTTTGAATGGTAAAGAATTAAAAGAGCTGGCAGATGAAGTAATAAGGGCCTCCCAGGGTAGCGACACAGAGGTAATAATAATCTCTGAAAAAACTGACCACGCCAGATTTTCCAGGTCACAGATACATCAATATACAAATCTCGAAAAGACAGAGCTTTTTGTCAGGATAAGATTTGGTAAAAAGGCAGCGGTGGGAAGAACCACCAATATTACAAAAGAGGGGATACTCGAGGCTGTAAGGAATACTGAGAAGATCGCACTTTCCATAGAAGAAGATCCCTATCTCCCAAACTCTGAAGAGCCATGGAATAACCCGCTGGAGGAAAAGATAGATAAAAATATAATCGCCTTTTCACAGGAAGAAAAGGCTCATATGATCAATGACCTCAAAAAGGCTTTCCCTGAACAGGAACTTTTTGGTTCCCTTATAACAGGTCTGACTAGTATTGTGGTAGCTAACTCCAGAGGATTATCCATAAGCTATAGCTTTACAGACCTTCATCTTACCATAAACATTGTGGATGGAGACGAATCTTACTGGGAACAGATCTCAACAAATACCCTCGATGACCTCAATCTGGATGAGATAATATCTTCTCTGGAAGCTAAACTCCTTCTTGATGTCAAATATATGGATATCTCCCCGGGTAGGTATACGGTGATTCTGTCTCCACTTGCCCTTGAGGAAATTGTATCCTTTCTTGGTTATGCGGGCTTTTCGGCACGGGCTGAGGAGGAAGGTATATCCTTTCTCAAGGGAAAAGTTGACGAAAAAGTATTCTCTGAAAAACTTACAATAATAGACGATCCTTTAAGAGAAGAGGGACTTCCAATGCCCTTTGATCTAGAGGGTGTGAAAAAGGGAAAGACCACACTGGTGGAGAAGGGAGTATTCCGGACCTTTGCATACGACAAAAAGACAGCCCTCAAGAAGAATACTAAATCTACGGGACACTGTGTTGGCATATTCCAGAGTTTCCCTTATACGGCCCACTTGGAGATTCTGCCAGGCTCATCCAAATTAAAGGATATTATTAAAAGAACAGAAGAAGGTATCTACGTTTCCAGATTTCATTATGTAAATCTGCTGGATCCCCGTGCATTCACTCTTACAGGGATGACGAGAGACGGAACATATCTTATAAAACATGGAAAAATTGTGGGAATGCTACCAAATCTCAGGTTCACACAGAACTTTGTGGAAGCTTTCAATAATATAGAGGATATATCCAGAGAAACAAGAAAATTGGGTGCTGTGCATTCTTATGAATCTAGGTTGCCTATGGAAGCTATTCTTCCCTATATTAAAATAAAAGATTTTAATTTTACTGGAATATCCAGAGAATAATGGGGAAATTACTGCTTCTTTTACTCATTATGCAAGAAAGGACAACTTCTTCGGGGCTTTCGTTTCTGGAAGCCGATTTTTCTTTTTATGAGCTTATGGGCATTCAGAGCGGCTATACTTATCCTCATTTAAACTCCAAAAGGGAAGCTCAAGCTGGCATCACCCTCTACCCTTCATCAATAAAATATGGCTATCTCGGTTGGTCGTACTCAGAGGGACTCAGTGTTGCAGTGAGATATTTAAATTCTGGAGAGATGGAGATGAGAGATGAAGGTGGAAACCTCCTGGGTACCTTTACTTACCAGCTGATTGACCCTATCCTCTCTTACACCCACCCTCTAAGCGAAAAACTCTTCCTTTACACTCTCCTTGGTGTTATGTACGAAGGTGCTGAAGAATATAAAAATTATGTCTTTCATATGGATGTAGGAGGGAAATATTTCCTATCCAGAAAATCCTCCCTTATTTTTATCCTGAGAAATATGGGCTGGAACAGGAAAAAAATCAGTCTGCCTGTTTTTGTGGAGCTTTCAATATTCTATAATTTGGATATTATCAATACCGTCTTTTCCCTAGAATACTGGAAAGGATACGGACCATTCTTTACCCTCTCCATGCACAGAGAACTTACACCTTCTCTTGGATTATATTACTCATTTAACTCCAAAAGGGGAATATATGAAAATGAGGGGCTAGACCCAGTGGAAGCATCCTCTCTTGGTCTGAAAATTATGAAAGGAAAGATAACTCTTCTTTTTGCATATACTCCTGCAGAAGCGGGAGATATTTACAGCACAAATCTATCCATTGGGTTGTGATATGAAGGTAATAATGGAAAATAGAAAGGCATATCATGATTATGAAATTCTGGATACCTACGAGGCAGGAATTGTTTTAAAGGGAAGTGAGGTAAAATCCATAAAACAGGGAAGAGTATCCATTAAGGAGGCCTATGCAGAGGTAAGAAACGGAGAAATTTATATAGTGGGAATGCACGTGACACCCTATGATAAGGACAAGATCTCTCACCTTGATCCTGTAAGACCGAGAAAACTTCTTCTACACAAATATGAAATTAAAAGACTCATTGGTAAAACTCAGGAGAAGGGGTTGACTCTCATTCCACTAAAAATTTACCTAAAAAACAATCTGATAAAAGTCCTACTTGGTCTAGCCAGAGGAAAGAAGAAGTACGAAAAAAGAGAAGAGATAAAGAAAAGAATTCTCGAGAGGGAAATCAGAAGGGCTCTGAAGAAAGAAATAACATGAAAAAAATCAAATTTAAAAGAGGCATACTCGAAAATGGGCTCAAGGTTCTTGTACATGAAGATCATACTAACCCGATTGTTGCCTTCACCATATTTTATGAAGTGGGCTCAAGATATGAACATATAGGCATAACAGGGGTATCACACATTCTTGAACACATGATGTACAGAGGCACCAAAAGAATTGAGCCTGAAGCCTTTTCAAGAATCATTGGAAAACTTGGAGGCGAGGATAATGCGTTTACAACAAAGGATTTCACCGCCTTCTATAGTATTGTTCCAAGGGATAAAATAGAAATCCCAATAGAACTGGAATCTGACAGGATGTACAATCTCATATTCCAGGGTTTTGAAGAGGAGCTCAAAGTGATAAAAGAGGAAAGGCTGTGGAGAACAGAGAATAATCCTTTTGGACTCCTGTGGGAAAAATTCTGGGCTACTGCCTTTGAAGTCCATCCTTACAGAAACCCTGTCATAGGATGGATGACAGACTTGGAAAATATCACCTTAAAAGCTGTCAAAGAATTCTACCAGAGTTTTTACACCCCACGACATGCTATGGCAATATTTGCCGGAGATATAACTTTTGAGGAAGCTCTTAAACTCACTGAAAAATATTTCACCAAAGGAAACAAAAAAAGCTTAGAAGAACCCGTGATTCCAGAGGAGCCAGAGCAGATGGGTGAGAAAAGAGTTTATCTTGAGAAGGAAAATGGTAATCCTGTTATAGCAGTTGGCTATAAGATTCCCCAATTCAGTCATCCTGACAATCGAGTCCTTACCCTTCTTTCTGATGTGCTTGGAGACGGGAAAAGTTCAATTCTAATGAGAAAACTTGTATATGAGAGAGAAGTATTTTCAGGCATTACCGCTGAAAACTATGCCTTGAAGGATCCAGGCCTTTTTGTCATTTACGGTTCACCTGTAAATGACATGGATGTTGAAAAGGCGGAGCAGGAATTGGACAGAATTCTTAACGAATTAAAAGATTTAATAACCGAAGAGGACGTACAGGTAGCAAAAAACAAGGCCCTCGCAGATTTCATCTTCGAGCAGGAGTCCGTGAAAAATGTGGGGTTTTCACTGGGAGAATTTGAAATACTCGACCGGGCGGAGTGTATCAACCTTCTCCCTGAAAAAATTATGAAGGTCCAGTTAGAGGATATAAAAAGGGCCATAGATCAATACCTGGTGCGAAAAACTAGGAATGTGGCCATTTTGAAGGTGAAAAAATGAAAAAGAAAATTTTTATTTTGGAAAATGGACTTAAACTCATTACCATTCAGAGGAAGAAACTTCCCATAACCTATATCAAACTGATTGTTCGAAGTGGGGCTATTAATGAACCTCTATCGAGAAAAGGAACGTCTTATCTAACTGCAAAACTGCTCAATGAAGGAACAAAGGAAAAGGATTCAACGGCCTTTGCAAGGGAAGTAGAAAAGTTGGGTGGAGACCTTACATCAAAATCAGGTTACAGCATAAGCACCATAGAAGGGGATTCTTTAAGTGATAAGTTCGAAGCTTTAACCGGTCTGATTAAGGAACTCCTTACAGGAGCAGCATTCAGAGAAAAAGACCTATCTAGATTGAAAAAGCAGATAAAAACAGGTTTTTTATTGAGGATGCAGGACCCAAATTATGTCTCCCTGTATTACTTCACCAAATTTATGTATAAAGATTATCCGCTCCTATCAACTCTTCCAGAAGGAACGCCGGAATCAGTTGAAAAAATAAAAAGAAATGAAATCATAAAATTTTTCAAAGATCATTATACCCCTACAAATTCTTTCATAGTGGTTGTATCTGACATTGAAGGAGATAGAATAGCAGAAATTATACACCGCGCACTCTCTGGATGGATAAAAGAGGCAATAGAGAAACCCAAACTCGAGCAAATTCCCGATGTCACAGGTCCTACCCTTTACATTGTGGATATGGATGTAACACAGTCACATATAAAGATAGGAAGACACTCTATATCCAGAGCAAACCCTGATTATAACAGTCTCAGGGTGGCCAATTATATACTGGGAGGTTCAGATTTTTCTTCTAGATTGATGAGGAAAATAAGAATTGAGAAAGGACTTGCCTATTCTGTATACTCCAGCATAACCCCCGGATATCCTACCGAACCGCAGCCTTTGAGGGGAAGCTTTTACATAAGCATGGAAACTTCTACTGAAAATACAAGGAAGGCCTTTGATCTTCTGCTGAAAGAGGTGAAGAAATTTACCATTGAGGGACCCTCAAAAGAAGAACTGGAAGATGCAAAGAGTTACTACCATGGCAATATACCACTGAGAAGTGAAACCTACGAACAGCTGGCAGTACTAGCAATGGATGAGGAATTATTTGGTCTACCTTGGAAACACTGGATAAAGGACGTTGAAGAGATTGAAAGGCTGGGTAGGACAAAGGTGCAGGAGACTGCATCTAAATACCTTAACCTTGAACACTATGTTGCGTTGATTGTTGGAAATGCGCAGAAATTATTGCCACAATTCAAAGACTTGCATCCTGAAGTTATAAAACCCCGATTTATATAGTTATTTTTTCAGTTTTCTGAGCAATTCTTCAGCTTCTTTCAATAAAACATAGTCTTCCTTATACTGAGGTCTTAAATTAAGAGTTATTTCAAGTTCTCTAATAGCCTCTTCTTTCTTTCCCATTTTCTTGTAAAGCTTCGCCAGTTCCAGTCGGTACTGAATCCTATCGGGTTTGAGACTCACAGCTTTCTTTATATATTTCTCTGCATCCTCCAGGGTGCCTTCGGGCACTTCTCCGAACAACATCTTTGCGAATTTTCTGAGAGCCCAATTCAGTGTGGCAGCTTCAAAGTTATAGGACCCCCATATGTAATTGGCCAGATGATTGTCGGGATTCAGTTTAAGGGCCTTGAGAACTGCATCTTTTATCTTCATTGCAAGCCTTACTTTACCCTTACCTCCCCTGAATAAAGCAAGGTTTCCATAAGATGCTGCAAGCCATGTCCAGCCCCAATCACCTTGAGGATTCACTTCTACTGCCTTTTCTGCATATGTGAGAGCATCTTCGTAAATTTTTTCCCTCTTCTCTTTTGGAACCACATCTCCTATATTACATAAACATCTCGAGACTCTCCAAAGGAGTTCATAATTGGTGGAATCAACAGAAAGGCCTTCTTTGTAAACTTCAAGGGCTTTGTCATATTCCATTGCCCAGAAAAGGCTATCGCCTCTCATAACATATTTTTCTATGGTTGATTCTGCAAAAAGAAATGCGGGTATGAGCAGAACCATCGCCACACGCTTCATAATTCCCTCCTTTTGCAACAATTATAACTATTCTGATTTGAAAATACAAACCCGCTTCTTTAAAATTGAATATGTATCTACTGATATTCCTTGTTTCCTTATATTCTTTTTTTGTTAGTATAGAAATGCTTTCTGGGGCATTTAAGCTCTTTGGCTCCGGCTTGGCTCAGGCTCTAATTACCAATACCTCCAATCCGCTTGTTGGTCTCTCCATTGGCATTCTTGCAACTTCCCTAGTTCAGTCTTCCTCATCCACCACCTCCATAGTAGTAGGTATGGTAGCATCCGGGAGCATGACCATTCGCAATGCAGTACCTATTATAATGGGAGCAAATATCGGGACTACTGTAACCAATACTCTTGTATCAATAGGCCACATAACAAAAAGAAAGGAATTTGAGAAGGCATTGGGAGCTGCCACAGTCCATGACTTCTTCAACATACTGGCTGTAATCATCCTTCTGCCCCTGGAAGTTTTACTCCACCCCATAGAAAAGAGCGCATATCTTTTCGGAACCTTGTTTCAGAAGGCAGGGGGGTTTAAAGCAATATCACCACTCAAAGTAATCGTCAAACCTGTGGTTCACTTCATTATAAAACTCCTGGGCCATCATCCTGTCCCTGTTCTCATAGTAGCCTTAGTCCTGCTTTTTGTTTCTCTAAAATATATTGTGGTAAGCATGAAGAAGCTTACAGTTTCAAGGGCAGAAAGATACTTGGATAAGTTACTCTTTAAAAATCCCGCAAATGCATTCCTCTTTGGTCTTATTCTTACTTCCCTGGTTCAATCAAGTTCTGTGACAACTTCTCTTGCAGTTCCTATGGTAGCAGCAGGACTTCTCACTGTGTATCAGGTATTCCCTTATACACTTGGAGCTAATGTGGGGACCACAGTTACAGCCATCCTTGCGGCGCTGGTTACAAAAGACCTGTCGGCAATTGTGGTGGCCTTCTCACATCTTTTATTTAACATCTTTGGCATAGTTATTATATATTTCTTTTTGAAGAAAATCCCCATTACTCTTTCAGGATGGCTGGCAAGAACTGCAACCAGAAAGAAATACATAGTTATTGCCTACATTGTATTATGCTTTTATATTATACCATTGACAATAATAATTTTAGGGAGGTGAGGTATGCCCTTTAGAAAAATTTTAAACTTTTTAAAGGGAAAAACACTTCTCGAAGAGGCAAGAGAAGATGCCCTTGAGATGCTGATAGAAACCAAGTACATGTTTTTGGAAGTTAACAAAATGCTATTTGAAAAAGCTGATATAGATTTTGATGTTTACACCCTTGATAAAGAGGTTAATAAATCCGAAATTGAGATAAGAGAGAAGATCTTAAGACACCTTTCCTTTGGTTCAAACAAATATGACATCGTCCCTGCCCTTGTTTTGACTAGCATTGTAATTGATATTGAAAGGATCGGGGATTATTGTAAAAATGTCTTTGAACTGGTGGAAATGTATCCGGAAAAACTGGACGAAAACAGTTACATAAAGAAACTTAAAGAGGTCTCTCAAGAAATAGAATATGAATTTGATGTCACCTATGTAGCATTCAAAGAAGGAGAC
>QNDO01000065.1 GCA_003644895.1 Candidatus Hydrothermota bacterium
GTTGTGGCTATTTTAATTCTCAAAAGCGCAGTTGAACTGGCAATCGAACTTGTTCGCACAAAGGGACAGGAAGAGGTGAGCCTATCCCGTTATAAGTTTGGGCTAATTGAAAGGTATGACCAATTCCGACAGGCACGCTTGTGCAACTGGATGCTCTACCTGATACAAAAACAGATCGCTCGAACACGCAGCGAACTGCTCGCACAGGCAAGACAGGTTCTCGATTTTACTGGAAATCCGGTGTTGCGTGAGCTGGGATTTGACAAACAGCCCAAAACCGAAGAGATGATCAACCAGTGTATGACAGAATTATTTCAACGTGGCTGGATAACAGGGGAAGAGCAATTGAACATAACAGAATCTGGCAGGAAACATCTGCGCCGGCATACTTTTACGGGATTTGAGAGATGAAAAAGAGGAGGTCACGCTTGTACCTCTGGGATGTGCGAGGTTCAGGATCTCGCGTTTCCCTACGTTAAGTGAAACGCCCAAGCCCGCTTTTGGAAAAGGAATAATTTTATACGGATTTAAACTCATAAATATTAAGGTAAAATCATGAAGAACATATATCTATCAATCAAAATCTATATTGGTCTCATCATAACCCTTGCTATCTTAGCAGCAATTAATATCTTTTTACCTCAAGGTTCTTTTTCAACAGTTTTGCTAGAGCAAGAACTTCCAGCTTCTAAATCGGTGCTCACTTTTGTGAATGCGACTGTTATGCTTATTCTCTATGGCGGATTGGAATTCGTTGGATTGAAGCTTTCACAAAGGTTGGATTTTGCCGATATCTGGGACCCAAAGGTTTTTAGTAGACAGAGGTTCTTACCCCCCGCTCTCACCGGAACAGTTATTGGCATATTTTTCATACTCGCTGATGCAATTTTGAGTCGTTTCCACACCTTAGGACGCTTCCTCATCCGCCGTTTCCAACCTTCCTTGTCGCCTTGGCTGTTGCAGGTATTGGCGAAGAATTAATATTCCGCCTATTTTTCATTTTGCCCTGATGAATGAGACTATTATTCTAAATGGGGTTCTTTCACTTTTTACAGCTTATTACCTCATGAAATTTGGATTTTTCGCAGCAGTTGGTATACACTTCTGGACAGATGTAATATGTCATGTTTGCTATTCGCCTTTTTCAACGTGAAACAATTGTGGTGAGATGGAGGTAAAAATGGTAAAAATTGTATTAATCATTTTGGGAGTGATTGTTGCTCTAATAGCATCAGCTTGTGCTATAGGCAGCATTGCATTTACTAAAAAGGTGAAAGAAGAGGCAAAGGAACTTTTTAGAGAGGGTAAAGAAATAACACCAGAAATCGTCACTGATGAAGATATAAAAGGATTGCCTGAACCTGTTCAAAGGTATTTGAAATATACGCAAATCATAGGCAAGGAAAAGATCAAAATTGTGAGGTTGAAACAGGGAGGATATTTTCGCATGAAAGAGAACCAAAAGTGGATGCCAATAAAAGCAGAACAATACTTCAATGTTGATTCTGTTGAGTTTATCTGGATAGCAAAGGTAAGAATTGCTCCATTGGTGTCAATATATGCAAAAGACGAATTTATTGAGGGTAAGGGAAATTTAGTGGTAAAACTGCTTGGACTCATCAAAATTGTTGATGCAAAGGGATATGAAGTCGATGATGGAGAGATTTTGCGATTTCTGGCTGAATGCATATGGTTCCCTTCAGCGTTTTTGAATGATTATATTAGGTGGGAAACCATTGATGAGAGTTCAGCAAAAGCAACGATTAGTTATAAAGGAATTACTGCCTCAGCTATTTTTCATTTTAATGAAAAAGGAGAGATCACAAAGATAACGGCAAAGAGATATAGGGAAGTGAATGGAAAGTTTGTACTTGAGGATTGGGAAGGGGAAATTGTTGCATACCGGGAGGTTAATGGCGTTATTATCCCGAACAAGGTAAATATTATCTGGAAATTAAAAACCGGAGATTTTTGCTATGATAAAGTTGAAGTCATTGATATTGGATACAATAATCCTTCAGTATATTAAGTGGACAAAGGAAGATATTTTTTGCGGGCTTGAGCACTCTGTGGTGCTTAGCACCTTGCCCTTATCAGGGTCACTTAACAGGTGGATATAGGGCTCCGCCTATTGAACACCCTTGGATGAAAAAATTGTCTGAAAAGAAGAAAGTCAAGATCCTGGAGATTTGTGGTGGAGCTGGTTTTTGGGGGAGTCGCGGGGAGGGAATAAAAATAAACGAGATAGAATCCTGGAGAGGAGTCATAATTGAAGAGGGATTAGATGGTCCCATAATATTAAATGATTTCAAGGTTTATCGAGTGAGAATAACAGAATATGGGGTACCTATAGACTACGAAGGAAATGTGGGAAGGTGGCGTATTTATTATGTCAGGTGCACCCGAGACGAAATAAATAATCTACAGTCACATATTCTGAAAGGATGGTATGCACATTTCTGGAAAGGTGATAAGATTATAGTGGTGTATTGTGACAAACTATTTGAGATCAAGAGATATGACAAATCCACATGGCATGAAGCTGTTGAGCATGGAGAAGCACAGGGAATACCCGAAAATGAGCTTGACTTTCCTACAGATTAATAATGCATGAGGTATTTATTAGTTTATATCAATTTTTATTAAAACACTTTCAAGCTGGCTTGACATTCTGAAGCTTTTTACTTATTATTAGCCATAGATACCATTGGATTCTCAGATCCACTGGTATTTCAAGAGATAGCTATTTTTCTGGGTGTGATGAATATAATTAATATCCAAAGGAGGGGGACAATGATGGAGATGGAAAAAAATCAGTTGATCGCAGTTTGTGGTTTGAACTGTAGGGAATGTCAAATTTTTCAGGCATCAGATAACCTTGAAATAGCGAAAGCGATTGCAGATTGGTTCAAAAAAGAAAGAGATATAGAGGTAAAAATAGAAGATATTCGCTGTGAGGGGTGTAAGGGGGATAGGCCAAAACACTGGTCTCCAGACTGCCGGATTTTGAAATGTTGTGTGGATGAAAAAGGTTTACAATTCTGTTTCCAGTGTAAGGATTTCCCCTGTGAGATGCTGACTGAATGGGCCAAAGGCGGGGAGAGATATAGAGAAGCTATAGAACAGCTGAAGAGGATGAAAGAAGGTTCTTAGTTCTTTATAATAAATAACAGTAATAGAATTCTTATTGCCGGAATGTGAGAAATATGGAGAAGATATTTACTTTAGTTATTTTAATGGTATCTATAAATAATATGTTAACTTTAATTCCATTTAAAAATGTGACTGAAGATAAAGTGAAAATTTCAGGTGGAAAGAGTACTCTATCAGTTGGCTCAAACATAAGTATTACTGTTATTTACGACAATAATCAATATAAGAAAGGGTTAGAAACTGACTGGGGATTCTCCTGTCTCATAAAAACCAATAAAGAGACCATTCTTTTTGATACAGGTGGAGATGGTTCCATATTGTTGTCCAATATGAAGAAACAAGGCATCAAACCTGGAGAAATTGATATGGTTGTTCTTTCTCATATTCACGGTGACCATGTGGGAGGGCTGAGCAGTTTCCTTAAGAAGAATCCTGACGTAATTGTTTATCTCCCGAGATCATTTCCCGAGAGTTTCAAAAATAGAGTGAGGAAGTACGGGGCAGAGGTAATTGAGGTCAAAAAGCCCATGGAGATCTGTGCAGGAATTTACTCCACAGGTGAACTTGGCACATGGGTGAAAGAACAATCGTTAATTATAAATACAGAGAAAGGATTGATAGTGATAACAGGGTGCGCCCATCCTGGTGTTGTGAAGATTATAAATACGGCCAAAGAGTTGCTTGGTAAACCTGTACTTTTAGTATTGGGTGGTTTTCATCTTGTAGGTAGAAGCAAACAGGAAATTGATAGAATTATTCATGGCTTTAGGAACTTAGGGGTCCACTTTGTTGGTCCCTGTCACTGTTCAGGCGATTTAGCCAGAGAGCTGTTTAAAAAGGAGTACAAAAAGAATTTTATAAATATTGGCGTGGGAAGAGTGATAACAATGGACGATTTAAAATGATCACGCCGATTATCAGTTGTTAAAATTATTGGTATTGATATTTCAGAGAGATCTATTCGAAATGCAAACAATAATATCAAAAAAGAATCTTCAAAATGTTATAGAAATATTAAAAAGAGGATGTAACTAATTGTAGTCAAAATTTGGCAAGGAGGTAGAGAAAAACGGACTGGGTTATTATTCCAAAGTGGTATTAATGAGAGCACGGAAACAGATTTATATCTTGACTACTTGGTAATTACACTATACCTTAGTATAAGATATGATGAATAATCAGTTAGGTCCTGAAGTGTCCCTGGTAAGGAAATTTCTACGGTAAATGTAATTTTTCAAAGGAGGAATATCCTATGGCAGTAAAAAATTTCGATCTGCATAAAGATGATGGCAGGAAACCAGGTGAAAATGAAGACCATATGCATCCTATGACGCATACTGAAACAAAGCATAATCACATAGAGCATGGGGCTCATAAGCACAAGGAGCATCATGATCACCGTGGTCATCATGCTCACATGGTAAAAGACTTCAGAAAGCGCTTCTGGGTTTCAGCAGTACTGACCATCCCTGTCTTAATTCTCTCTCCTATGATTCAAAAATTACTGGGCTTTGATAAAATACTCAGATTCCCAGGGGATTTGTATGTGCTTTTTGCCCTTGCTTCCATAATCTATCTGTATGGCGGGTATCCTTTTATAAAGGGCTTTTTTGATGAAATAAGAACCAGAAAACCTGGAATGATGACCCTGATCGCTATTGCAATTACCACAGCCTATCTGTACAGCAGCATTGTCGTCTTTGGACTTAAAGGGAAAATATTCTTCTGGGAATTAGTAACTCTTATAGATATTATGCTTTTGGGTCACTGGATAGAGATGAAGTCCATTTTAGGAGCATCCAGAGCCCTGGAGGAGCTGGCAAAACTTATGCCCTCTGATGCTCATAAAATCATGCCGGATGGCACCATAATGGATGTACCTTTGAATGAGCTCAAGGAAGGAGATATTGTCCTTGTAAAGCCTGGTGAGAAAGTTCCCGCAGATGGGATTGTTATTGAGGGTGAAACAACTGTAAATGAATCAATGTTAACTGGAGAAAGCAAGCCAGTTTTGAAGGAGAAAGGTAGTGCAGTTATTGGAGGAGCAATTAATGGGGAAGGTTCGATTACCGTGAAAGTTTTAAAAACTGGTAAGGATTCGTTCCTTTCCCAGGTTATTGAGCTTGTCAAAGAGGCTCAAGAGAGTAAATCCAAGACACAGGATCTGGCTAACCGAGCGGCAGTCTGGCTGACAGTTCTCGCTTTGACTGGCGGGGTGATTACCTTTCTCATATGGACAATTATAGTAAGTAAGGATGTGGCCTTTGCCCTTGAGAGAACAGTAACTGTTATGGTCATTACCTGTCCCCATGCTCTTGGTCTTGCTGTCCCTCTTGTTGTGGCTGTCTCAACGGCAATTTCTGCAAAGAATGGTCTTCTCATTAGGGATCGTGCAGCCTTTGAAAAGGCAAGAAATATCCAGGCCATAATATTCGATAAAACAGGGACGCTTACAAAGGGTGAGTTTGGTGTCACGGATGTGTTAACATTCACGGATGATGTTACCGAGGAGGAGATTTTAAAATATGCAGCCTCTGTGGAATCGCATTCGGAACATCCAATTGCTAAGGCAATTACCACTGCAGTCAATGAATTATTCAAAGTAGAGGAATTCAAGTCAATACCAGGAAAAGGTGCAGAGGGTAAAGTAAATGGGAAGCATATTATGATCGTAAGCCCGGGATATTTGAGAGAGAAAGGTATGGTGCTAAAAGATGAAAGGGCCGAAAGGATTGCCTCACAGGGCAAAACCATAGTTTATGTTCTAATTGATGGGCAGTTAAGGGGGGCGATTGCTCTTGCAGATATTGTCAGGCCTGAATCAAAGAAGGCCATATCCATGCTCAAAAAGATGGGTATAAAATGCATGATGCTAACAGGAGATAATAAGCAGGTTGCGAAATGGGTTGCAGAGGAGATAGGTCTCGATGAATACTTCGCTGAGGTTCTTCCACATGAGAAGTCTCAGAAAGTTAAGGAAATCCAATCTCGCGGACTTGTCGTAGCCATGACCGGGGACGGAGTTAATGATGCTCCTGCACTTGCTCAGGCAGATGTGGGTATCGCAATAGGAGCTGGAACTGATGTTGCTGTAGAAACCGCTGATATTGTACTTGTTAGAAACAATCCGCAGGATGTGGTGGCGATAATAGGTCTTGCCCGTGCTACATATAAAAAGATGGTACAGAATTTAGCATGGGCCACAGGATACAACGCATTTGCCATACCTCTTGCTGCAGGTGTACTGTACCCTTGGGGAGTGTTGTTGAGTCCTGCCATGGGAGCTGTCCTTATGTCGTTGAGTACTATTATAGTTGCAATAAATGCCAGATTCCTTAAAGTGGTTAAATAAGCAAATATATAAACAGAAATCTTTTAGACTTCGGGAATCATATTAATGTAATTTATGAAAAATGAACGCAGAAGATATATTGTAGTTAAAGCATGGAACTTTATTCTCTATCAGATGAGTTAAAAAATTCAGTTAAACATATTACTCAAGAGATCCAAAAACAAATTCCAGGTATAAGTTTACAGGAATACATTACCCTCCCCGATTATGGCCAGAGGATAGTTTTGAGATTTGATATAAATGATGAAATTAGATCCTTTCAGGAAGCAGATGATATTGAAGGACGTCTTCGTAAAATTACCGGAAAGGATTACTGGGTAGTACTGGTGGGGAGAGTTTATAAGAAGTTTGGTTTTGCTACGCAAGTGCTCATGGATAAATTAGAAAATATTGACAAAAAACTACCGGATAAGGTTCTCGAATTCCCTGAAACTATACATTCAAAAAAATTGGAACAAAACTCACCTGAAGTGAGTCATAATTATAGATAATAGTTCGGCTCTCGTACTTTAAAATTAGTTTTATTGCAGAAGGAGGTTGTGATGAAAAGGATAATAATTATAGCCATTTTAGTATTTTCACCTTTTAGCCTTAAAGCGCAGGTAAGAAATATACAGAATGCTGGTAAAAAAGGAATTAAAACCATCATAACCGGGTACGTGTACGATAAAGAACGTGATATTCCTCTGGAATATGCCAGCGTTATAGCCTACAGGGTACGTGACAGCATTAAAGTAAAAGGTATAAGCACAGACTCCAGAGGCTATTTTGAACTGGTGGGGCTGCGTCCTGGGCTATATTATCTTGAGGTTGATTTTATCGGTTACAAGAAGAAAACAGTTACTCCTGTGGTTATAAAACCAGGAAATCCAATAGTTGAACTTGGGAAAATTTATCTTGAACCAGTACCCTTTACCACAGAACCTATAGAAGTTACAGCTGAAGCACCTGAGATTACTTATAAGATTGATAAAAAAGTGATTTATGTGGGAAAACAGGCCACAAGTATATCCGGGACAGCCATTGACATCCTAGCCAATGTCCCCTCTGTGGAGGTTGATATAGAGGGAAATATAAAGTTAAGAGGAAGTGAAAATTTTACCCTTTTAATAGATGGACGACCTACACTTGTAGAACCGGATGAAGTTCTCCAGCAA
>QNDO01000066.1 GCA_003644895.1 Candidatus Hydrothermota bacterium
AGATAGGTGTTTTCGCTGTAAACACCCGGGATACCTTTTGAGCTAATACCTGCTCCTAGACCGGTATTTTTTAGTACTGTACCTGCTGAGAAGGTGATTTCCCTAAAGTCCTTCATAAAGTAAAAGTCTTTGAAAGTCAGAGTGGTGGAAAATCTACCAGAATTTAATAAAAGCGCCGGGTTAATGAAGATTGCTTCACAATGCAATTCCTGGGGAGGATATAAACCTGCCAGAGAGTAAGTTACTGCGTCCCCTGGGGAAATTATATAGGATATTAAAAAAAACAATACTATATTCATGGTTTTATTTTAAGCCAACGCCTACTGTTATTCAAGGCGTTAAAAATATTCTTTTATTAATTTTTTGATATGTTTGGTCTGATTTAAAAGACTTAATGTATACCCCCTTACCTTATCGTACTCAAGAACGCTGTAGGAAGCTGTATCCATGTGAATCTTCCAGAAATAAGGAGGTGTTATTCCAAGAATTCCAGCAATAAGAGGCTTTAAAACAGCTCTGTGGGTGACTATTGCGAAGGTCCCTCCAGAATGTCGTTGAACCAATTCCCTCAATCTGTTTACTGATCTTTCCATCACCATATCAAGAGTTTCTATATCCGGAAATCTCAATTTCTCTGGTTCAGTTATCCATATCTTCCATAAATCAGGGTAGTACTCCTTTATATATTCCTTAGGTTTGCCTTCCCATTCTCCCAGGCAGATATTATTAAAATTCTCGTCTATTACAACATCTAATTGATGAGGGAGAGCTACGATTTTTGCCGTATCGTAGGCTCTTTTTAGAGGAGAGGAGTAGATGGCAGAGATGTCAAAATCCTTTAACTCTTTTTGCAGTGCTTCTGCCTGCTCAATCCCGTTTTGGGTAAGCGGGAAATCCCGTCTACCCCTAAAGAGCCCTTCCTTATTTCCTTCACTTTCTCCATGCCTGATTAAAATTATTCTAACCATCCTTAACCCTTCCCTTCCCGTACAACGTTAAAAAGTGCCTGTACCACCACAGCATCAAACTTCCTTCCCCCATAATCTTTAATTTCTTCCAAAACTTCTTCTTTAGTTTTAGGTTTTTTATAAATTCTTGATGGTGTAATAGCTGCCTGGAAAAGGTCTGCTAAGGCTACAATCTGAGTTTCCAACGATAAATTTTTCTTTCCATAAGGATATCCGGAGCCATCTATCCTTTCGTGGTGCCCCTCGATTATTTCTGCCACTTTCGGATAGCCTAATTTCAAAGCAACCTGTGCACCTATTAGTGGATGAGACTGTATCACCTCCCATTCTATAGGTCTTAATGAAGTCGGTTTAGTCAGGATAAACCAGGGGATGTAAAGCTTGCCAATATCATGTAATAAACCTGCCATATATATAGAGTCTAAGTCTATTTCTTTTCCGGTTATTTTTTCTACTTCCCCGGTGAGGTGCACACTCAATTGAGCTACTTCATGTGAGTGGTCTACTCCGAGATAAAAATCCTTGGATCTAAGGAGATTAAGCATGGAGTCTAAGAATACCTCTCCTTCTGATGAGAATAGCTGTCCTCGTGCAGGCATCTTTGAAATTAAATTAAAGATATCATCTAGTATGAGTTTTTCCAGAAAATTGTTACCATAATATATACTTTCTTGAAGAGCATCTACAAATCTTGAATATGCATTGTAATATTTATTTTGTTCCCTTAATAACCTTGCTTCTAGACGTTTGAAACAGGGTTTAAAACTTCTCTCATTCTGAGCTGAGATATAGTTTTTCCCCTCATTCAGTAATTCCTCTGCAATTTTGTAGTTATGACTCAGGATATGGAATTCTATCCTTTTTAAAAATGCCTGAATATATTCCTCCTCGTCCTTAGCATCCAAATTTTTAAGGTGTTTTTGAGCTTCACTTAACATCTCCTCTTTTCTATATTCAGGCATGTTGTCGCGTAACCTGAAATAGAGATCAATAATATTTTCCGTAATATAGAATTCCATCTTTCTTTTTGAAGGGAGACCCAGCTCACTGATTTCCTCATCTCTTATAAAATTCAGGAATTCCTTTGCAGTCAGGTATTCAACTATGGCTACTTCATATGAAAACATGTAAATATGATGATAGAATGCATCCAATGTCAGGTAATATGGCAGAAATACCGATAGATCAGAATTCTTTTTTATTTCTTCAATACTTTCCAATAGTAATCTTTCCACAAAAGGGGTAAAGGAAGCCATAGACATGGCCTTCAGAGCCAGGTATAGTAATTTAAAATACTCTTTCTTTTTATTTCTTTTTTTTCTGGCTATGGCTTCTTTATATAGAATCTCATAGGCTGTTATAGGGGCTCCGAGCCTTTCAAGGTGAAATGACAACTTTAAAATAACGGGTAGTGCCTTTCTATGCCTCCGATCAATCAATTTTTCTATTTCGTGTATTAAAGCTTTAGTATTATCGTCGTCTAGTTCTTTCAATGATATTAGATTTTCAAGTTTTGAAATAATATTTTCTTCTGTCATATTCTAAAAGTTATGCATATACCTTCGTTATGTCAAACATGAATTGACAGATTAACTTCTCACCTTTACACTAAAATCATGCACGACAATATTGTGAGGATTGGTTTAGGTCAGATTATTACAAGATTAGGAGATGTTGAAGGAAATAAAAAAAGAATTATTGAGGCTCTGGAGCGGGGAAAAGAGAATAAGGTTGATATAGTGGTTTTCCCGGAACTCAGTACTCTTGGATTCGGTTCTGGAGATATCTATCTGGATAAAGTTGACGAAAACCTCAAAGCACTGGATGAGATTGTTAAGAAGACAGAGGAACTGGATTTATGGTCGATTCTCGGGTTTGTGGATAAAGATGAGCTTGGATTTTTCTATAATGCGGCAGCATTGATTGGTAAGGGGAAAATAGTGGGAAAGTACTATAAAACTCAGCTTGTGAATTACAGATTATTTGATGAAAAAAGGTACTTCAAACCAGGTTGTTGCCTTCCTACCTTTGAGACACCATTTGGAAAGCTTGGAATATTGATCTGTGAGGATGTCTGGTTCCCAGAACCCTCGAGAGCCATGACCTTCCGTGGAGCCAGTTTGCTGGTGGTACTATCGGCATCTCCTTACGATAGGGGAAAGAGTGAAGTCTGGGAAGATTATCTTAAGGTGAGAGTTTATGACAATATACTCCCTGTTGTGTTCATCAACCAGGCAGGAGTTCAAGACGGTGTTACATACTGGGGAGGAAGTATGATCATAAATGCTGAAGCAAAGATTGTCACCAGAGCAAAATTGCTTGAGCCCGATTTCGTTGTAGGAGAGATAGACCTTGAAGAATCTCTTAAATTAAGACGCAGAGATATAAGAATAAGAGAAGTGAGAAGGGAGATTTTGGAAGATCTTTTAAAAGCCTTTGAAGAGATGAAAAAATGAAAATAGAATTGTATCTAAAGGAAAAAGAACTAAGCCTGTATGAGAAAATTATAGTAAATTCAATAAAAGTCAGAGTGGAGAAGATACAGGCAAGAGGTGGAGTTGTTGCATTATCTGGTGGAATAGATTCTTCCCTTGTGGCTGTTTTGGCGCACAGGGCACTGGGAGACAATCTATTATGCCTTATTATGCCTGAAGAGGGGGTTTCACCTGAAGAGGATACTGAGCATGCACTGAAAATAGTGAATAAATTCAATATTAAATACAAAATTATCCCCATTAATAAGGCAGTTGAATGGTTTAGCAAGAGCTTCCCAGAAGGGGAATTCAAAGAACAAGCTAGAAGGATGGCTATTGCAAATACAAAGCCGCGGGTCAGGATGATTCTTAATTATCTCTATGCTAATGCCATGGGAGGCATTGTGATAGGGACTTCTAACAAAACGGAATTGCTTTTAGGGTATGGCACAAAATTCGGTGATATGGCAGCAGATATTTATCCCATTGGAGACCTTTATAAGACACAGGTCTGGCAGCTGGCAGAACATGTAGGAATACCCACGGAAATTATCAGGAAGAAACCTTCTGCGGGTTTATGGAAGGGGCAGACAGATGAAGAAGAACTGGGACATACCTATTATGAGATTGACAGGGTGCTGTATGCACTTGTAGAACTCGAACTTTCAGTTAGAGAAACCTCTGAGTTCCTTGGCATTGATGAGGAAGCAGTACTGGATATTTATAAGAGAGTTATTTCTTCAGAACATAAAAGAAAACCTCCTACAATCACGCGCCTCTCTAAAATGTGTCTAGATAAAGACTGGAGATATCCGGTAGAGAGATATTAGTCCGAACAGACGCCGCACAATTTGCATCTGCCATGGAGATCACAGGGTGGAGTGATTTTTTCTTTGGATGCTTTTAAATCCTCCCTGACCAAAAAATTAGAATCGATTCCTGTATCGATGAGATTAAAGGGTAGATTCTTGATGAATTCTTCATTAAATAAATAATTTTCTACATGGAGAAAGGACTTAAAGGGTTTCCTCTCTACCAAGGCTTTCAAAAGTGCATGCCCCAGACGTTCATCGCCTCTTGAGAAGAGTGTTTGATTCAAAGCTCCTTGATAACTTCCACGATGAAGGATTACTCCCTTAGGGGGTTTCAAAAGTTGCATCCTTTTTCTTGTTGTGTTCCTTAATGGAAATGGTCTGTACTGGAATGGTGTGTGGGGCTTTGGGACAAAAATACTCACGGTTACACTTATTTTACCACGAAAATTTTTTCTACTGAATGCCATGATATCATTTATGGCCTCAACATCCTCATCATCCTCTTCAGGTAATCCCACAATAAAATACATTTTGACTGTATCAAATTTTAAATCATTAACCATTTTAATAAATTCTTTAATCTCTTGGTCTGTAATATTTTTATTAATTTTTTTACGTAATTTGTAAGTTCCAGTTTCGGGAGCTATAGTAATGGTTTTTAATCCTTTAGATTTTAATTTTCTGAGAGTTTCAAACTTTTGTCTATCTATTTTGAGGGAGGATACTGTAACCCTCTTAAATCTGGCACCAATCTCATCTATTATATAATCTATCTCGGGATGATCTAATATGGAACTACCTACTAAACCTAGAGGGAGCTCTGTGGTATCAAGCCCCTCCAAATTCTTTAGCATTATATTAAACGGAACATATCGAGGAGGTAAAGTGGAGTAACTTAAAAGGCAGAACCTACACTTTTGGGGACAACTTCGGGATATCTCGTATAAGAACATCTTTAATGTAGTTTTTTGATATGTAAATATGGAATAGGCGAGTGAGTATTTGAGGTCTCTGAGATACGCCCTTTTTCCTGAGACTTTGGAATCAGGTAGTATAGCCCATGTCTGTGTCTTAAGAATATCGATATCATTGTTTGTCAGAGCTGGTATAAGGTCTGGAAGAATTACTTCTGCCTCACCAAGAGCAAGAACATCAAAAAAAGGCAAAAGAGGGAAAGGATTGGAGGATATTGCAATTCCACCCCCAATGAGAATGGGCCTCTTTCTTTTATTTTTCAAAGGTTCTATTTTATTTTGAATCAATATTTTGAGAATATTCGGATATGAGGGCTCATAATCCACAGTGAAGAATACAAAATCGAATTCATTCAGCCCTTTCCTGGTTATTATCCCCCTATCTAGATTGAGAAAAAAAATATCCGTTTCGAAATGTCTGTTTAAAATCCGGAATAGTAGGTGGACTGCAAGATTGGATGTACCCAATTGTAAATTTTCAGGAAAAACAATAGCAGCACTTTTTTTTTCGGAATAAATTTTCGTAAACCACCTGAAATCGGCGTTACTTTTTCTCAAATCTCCTCCGTTTTTTGAGATATGGAGGTTCATAAAGAGATTCTACTTCTTTCTCCCCTTTCCCGGGGAGTGGAAGTCCAGTTGTCTTACCCTTAGCTGCAACAATATAAATTTCAACATCATGCTCAAGTTCAGAATCAATGTTGAGTCCCCATTTTAGATAATCTTCTTCATCGCTCATTTCACCTGATTCTTGTTTTATAAAAGTGAGTGCTTCCTGGAATTTCACCATTTCTAGATTATCACGGCATTTGAAATAGACAAGAATTCCCTTTGAACCCTTTATACTACTTTCTTCCAGTAAGGGATTTTCAACGGCCATCCGGGCGGCTTCGAGAGCAGCATTTTCACCGTTACTGAAGCCTGTTCCCAAGAGGGCGAGTCCACCCTTGTATAGAATGTTTTTTACATCTGCAAAGTCCACATTCACCATAGCTTTTTCATCTATAATTTTAATAATGCTGACCACAGCGTTATAGATAACCTCATCTACAAGCTGGAAAGCTTCGGTAATTTTGACCTCTTCATTAATTACGTTTTTTAATTTTTCATTTGATATTACTACAATGGTATGGGAATGCTTAGAAAGTTGTTCAATTCCTTCCAGTGCAATTTGCATTTTTGTCTTCCCTTCAAATTTAAATGGAGTGGTAACAACGGAGACTGTGAGGATACCCATTCTTTTTGCCTGTTCTGCTATGATAGGAGCTGCTCCTGTTCCTGTCCCACCTCCCATGCCAGCAGTTATAAATACCATATCGGTCTTTTCAAGAATTCGCTGAATTTCTTCTAAGGATTCTTCTGCAGCTTTTTTTCCAATTTTAGGGTCACCCCCAGCTCCAAATCCTTTAGTTAGCTCAGGTCCGAGTTGTAGTTGATAATCTGCAAGAGATTTTTGCAGAACCGCAGCATCTGTGTTGGCTGCAATTGTGGGAACTTGTATATTCTTTTCAACCATATGTTTGAGGGCATTACATCCACCCCCACCCACACCAATTACCTTAATGTTTACTTTACTGTCTTTTACTCGTTCAAAGACAAACATAATCCCTCCTTACATGTTTTCCTTCAAAAACTCCCACATTTTTTTAAGTGCATTTTTAATTTCTTTACTTTTTACACCCTTAGTAGGTTTATGAGGTGTGAGATGTCTCACTATATAAAGAAGTCCAAAAAGGGATGCAAACCTTGGATTAGAGCTATAGTCATGGGCTATGTTGACCTCTCCTATACTCACCGGGAGATCGAGTATCTCCTCAGCGAGTGTATCTATGCCTGGAAGGAGACTGGTTCCTCCAGTGAGTACTATACCCGAGGCAAGGCGATCCCTGTATTCTGTTGAAGTAATCTCTCGTTTGATGTGATTCATTATTTGCGAGACCCTAGCTTCAATTATCTCGGCAAGTTCCTTTTTATTTACTTTTTTGGTTTTACCACGAGAGAGCTCCACGAGTATTTCCTCCTCGGGTGCTATATCGGGATAGGCATGCCCATGATCCATTTTAAGTTTTTCGGCTATTTTCTTTTGGATTTTCAATACAATGGAAATATCATGTGTGATAAAATCTCCACCTATAGGAATAACTGCAGTATGTATAACTTCATTTTGGTACCATACCACAATATCTGTGGTATCTTTGCCTATATCTGCCAAAACAACACCGCTTTCTTTTTCTTCTTCATCCAGAACTGCATAGGAAGCTGCAATCGGTTGAAAGTAAAAAGCAGCTCTTCTGAGTCCTGCCTTGGTGAGGGCAAGTTCATAGTTTCGTAAAGATGTAGAATTGGCCGCTATAATATATGTGTTTGCATCCAGTCTAACACCAAGCATACCGACCGGTTCTTTTA
>QNDO01000067.1 GCA_003644895.1 Candidatus Hydrothermota bacterium
ATTGAGACCTTCAGTTTAACTCTCAGAAAATGGAGGAAAACTATTGGCTTTATGGTTTTTGTTATATTAACTTATGGTCTGGCAAAACTTACAAATTTGCTAAAACCCGTTATGGAAAAACTGCCCTCCTTTAAAGTAACCATAGATTATATGGGGCAGATAACCTTTCAGCATATAAATATGGGCAGTTTTATTTTGCCCCTAATTTACACAGTATTGCTATATATTTGTCTTAGTCTCTTAATAGACAAAAAAATGGAGGTATGATTATGTGGGGAATTATTTTAATACTGTTATCATGGAGCACCAACATTCCCGTTGAGGGAATAAATAGTGTTGAACTGAAGACGAAAAGGAACGAATTAAATATATATATAAAAGAGTACGATAATATAGAGATAAAGGCAGAAGAACCGTGTCTTGAGAGTCAGAAACTCCAGGATGGCCGGATAGAGCTTGTTTTTAACGAAGATGCAGAAGTGATGCTACCCGGAAATCTCTCAGTCCAGATTTCCACTGTTTCCGGAGATATATTCATAATTTCTGCTGAGACACTCTCAGTCTATCCATCATATCTGGAAATAAATTCTGTCAGCGGAGATATAAATATAACAAGGATGCCTCCTGTTTCTTTTGCATTCAAAACCGTAAGCGGTGATATCACAGTGGAAGAACTGCTCAGTGTTGATACAACATCATGGAGTGGCCATAATGGGAAAATTGAAACAGTTTCTGGCGACATTTACTTAGAGCCACCATTACCTTATGATTTAAAAATTCATACTGTATCAGGGGACCTTCATGTTGAAGGAAAATTGGTAAAGAAATCAAAAATACAGTATAGATTTGAAACAGTCAGTGGAGAAACGGAGATAAAAACCGAAGAGGATTCTAATCTTGTGGTCAGGGTAACCCAGGTACCCACCAGAGTCGGAAGTTTAAAAGGTGAAAAAGGAGTATGGATAACCCCCGGGAATTCTGAGATCGGGGGTCCCTTTATATATAATAGGGTGGATGGAATTTCTCTGGGGCTTGCTCTCAGTAAGGGAGGAAGGGATAGAATTTCTCTGGGAGCCAGATATGGATTTTCATCAAAGAGATGGTCGCTGTGGCTTGGATTGAGAAAAATGATAATAGGTCCTCTGTTTATACATACTTCCCTGTATTCAAGAACGGCAACACCTGATTTCTGGAAAATGTCCCTTATGGAAAATACCATTGCCGCTTTCCTTTTGAGTAAAGATTATTACGATTATTATAGGAAAGAAGGATTTAATGCTGGAGCTGGTATAATTTTACCGGCTTTCCACATTAAATTAAGTTATGCATCTGAAAAATTTATCTCTTTAGATAAAAAAACTGACTGGTCGCTATTCTATCCCAAGAGACCAATGAGAGAGAACCCTACTCTCCTGGACGGTTATTACAAATTCATTACTACACAGGCAGATTTCTCAAGGCATCCCTTCACCATAAATTTTCTTTTGAGAAAAAGCATCAATACCCCTGATAATGAGAAGGTTTATACTGGCCTGATGAGAGTAGGATTCAAAGAAAAAATTAAGAGAGATATGCTCCTGGTGAGCATCATCTCCGGTGCTTCGAATACTAAGGATTTCCCCTTTGGGTTCAGATTGGGGGGGATTGGAACTCTCCCAGGATATTCCACCAATCAGTTCATTACGGACAGGTTTGCCCTACTTCGTGCAGATTACTGGCTTAAGATCGGAGGGATACATGCGATTTTCTTCTTTGATGCTGCTAAAATTGGGAGTTTTGAAGAGCCTGTGAAGGCTGATGTAGGCTTGGGCCTATCCCCCTTTGCTGATTTTTCAATAAGGTTTGTGAGAAATATAGAAGAAGAGGGTGAGATCAGAACTTACGTAAGGTTATCTAAAAGGTTCTGAGCTATGAGATTTCTTGTCCTTATACTATCACTTCTTCATATGGAGATTCAGGGGGAATTGACAGGAGTGGAGCTCGTTATTTCACCCGGGGAACTTGATACAGGAAATTCCCTCTACACGATATCTCAGATGGGGGATACTGTGTATGTAAATTTTGGCTCCTTTATAAATCCCCTATATTTTGCTTCAAGGGTCAAGATCTATGTATTCTATCCAGAATCTTCTTCTGTAGGCCTTGATCTCACCCTCTCCTTCTCAAGCCTGGTTGGTGATTTTACTCAAGGAAGTTTGAAAGAATGCATCCTTGATCTGAGGATGAGTGGAGCAAAGCTGGTCCTTTCCTCTCAGTCCAGATCCTCAATCAGAGCTTATTCTTTTCTGAGTAATCTCACTATTGTGGGGGCAGAAGGATTGAAGGATGTAGCCCGGTTCAATCTCGATGGAGGGAAACTGGGACTTTATTACCTTGCACCAGGCGGTGAAACAGTGGATATAAATGCTCGTGGAGCCAGAATCAGCATCTCTCCTTATGATCATCTCGATTTTGAGAGCAGAGGATTTTTGAATATACGAGCCGGTGGAAGGTATAATTATCCAGAAGGCTTTCCATCCATCAGGTTATTTGGAAATTTTAACATTATAAAAATAGAATAGGAGGTATTTATGGCTGCAAAAAAACTTTACAGAATAAGAAAAGGCAGATGGCTTGGCGGAGTCTGTACAGGTCTCGCTGAATACTTCAATATCGATGTATCTTTGGTTAGAATCCTCATGGTTATTCTGGCTCTTGCAGATGGTGTGGGTCTTCTCTTCTATCTAGTTGCCTGGATTGTAATTCCAGCCAAAGACACACCGGAGGAGATCAGGGAAGAATCCGGAAATGAAGGTAGTGCTGCTAAAATTGCCATAGGAATTACACTGTTAATTCTTGGTATAATCTTTTTTGTTAATCAATTCATCTATATATTTTCCTTCGGAAAACTGTGGCCTCTTGTTCTTATTGCCCTGGGTGTTTATTTTTTGGTGACCGCTTCCACCGGGGAAGAAAAGAGGAGAAAAGAAGAGGGAGAAAAAGATGAAGACTGAAAAACTTATAATTGGTATTTTTTTCATTGCCTTTGGGATTCTGTTTTTACTTACCAATTTTCATATTCTACCATGGAGTATAATGGCGGGGATATGGAAGCTATGGCCCCTGATTCTTATACTCATCGGTGTGGATATGCTGGTGGAAGATAAAAACCTTAAGGCAGTACTTATAGTCATTCTTTTACTTGGGAGTTTTGCCATCTGGCTTTTGGGCGAATTGTCAAGAAGAGGCAGGATAATAAAATGGAGGAGAGGTGAACATGTGGAAGCTTATTCTTCTCGCATTTATAGTACAATCTGGAAAGACTATACAGATTCCCTATCTGGATAAAGAACCTGTAATTGATGGATACCTAGAGGATGTATGGAAAAAAGCAGCTAAGGTTGATGATTTTGTACAATATATGCCCAGTGATACAGGTTCTGCAAGTCTATCAACAACTGTGTATATCTTTCAGAACAGGGATAATATTTTTGTGGCCTTTATATGTGAGGATACCGAAAAACCCCTCACAAGAGTGACGTCCAGAGACGATGCAGAAGGAGACAGGGTATCTGTCGCTTTCGATACTTTCAACAATGATAGAACCGCATATCTCTTCATGGTCAGCGCGGGAGGAGCACAGGAGGACGTCTTTATTGCAGAGGACGGCAAGAGATGGGATGATAGCTGGGATGGTGTCTGGTATTCTGGGGTTTATGTTTCTGATTCCGGCTATGTAGTGGAGATGAAAATTCCCTTTAAAACCATGAGGTATGGAAGGGAACTCACAGAATGGGGAGTGAGCTTCAGCAGGTTTATAAGTAGACTTAATGAGTTGGATACCTGGACAAGATTTACCAGGGAGGAAGAAATTAGGGTTTCCAGATTTGGTGTCCTCCAGGGCCTGAAACTACCTCCTCCTGGCATGCATCTGGAGTTCACACCAGTTGCAATTTTGCGCTACGATTCTCTTATGGATGTCACAGGGGGGGCGGACCTCAAATGGGAACCTACCAGCGAACTCACCTTCAATGTGACAGTAAGGCCGGATTTTGCACAGATTGAGGCGGATCCTTATGAGCTTAATCTTGGGAAATACGAAACCTATTACCCTGAAAGGAGGCCCTTTTTTATAGAAGGTTCAGATGTTTTCAAATTTTCTTCTCATTCAAGGAATTTTAATATGGGTTATGGAATTAATCTATTTTACACAAGGAGGATAGGCAAGGCCCTGGAAAACGGAGAGGTTGTCCCAATTGATTTTGGCATTAAAGGTATCCTTCATAAAACTAAATTTGAAGGGGGCTTCCTGTTTGTGAGAACTGAAGAGTTAATAGACGAAGAGGATTCTATTTTTGAGCCATTATGTAATTATAGTGCTTTAAGATTCAGAGGAGAAGTATTTCGTAACTCCACTTTCGGCTTTATATATGCCGGAAAGTACGACCGAGATTTTCATAATCTGAATAGTTCCCTTGGGTTAGATTTTAATTATAATAAAGGCACCAATGATGCAAGAATTTATCTGGCTCGTTCTTTTAAAGAAGATGCCTCAGGAAATGCATTTAAAATCACTTTTAGCCGTATGGATAGAACATATTTTATAGGATTGGATTATACGAGAATCGATTCCTCTTTTAATGTAGAAGAAATTGGATATACCCCATGGACCGGGGTGGAATCCTTTGCCATATTCGCTGGACCTATTTGGATCAGAGATAAGGGCGTTGTAAGTTCCAGTTTTCTTGGGTTTGGAGCTGGAAGGAGCATTGAGATGTATGAAGGAGTGCCCGAGACAGGATTTTCTGTAAATTTTAGCCAGAGTTTTAGAAGTGGGGATGGATATAATATAAATTTTTACATGGGAAAATCCTATGAAGAGGAGACGCATTACATATCAAAGAGCTTTCATCTCAATTTTTGGACATCTGAAAGGAGAAAAATTAGTGGACATATAGGAGGCGGTTTTTGGTATGGATACAACTATGATAGGGAATATTTTGCCAACCAGGCCAGTATATCCACACATATCTCATATAGTCCTTCATCTCGTATGAGGCTCAGTGTGTCAAACCGTAACTGGATTGAATTTAAGCCTTCAGGAGCTTTAGAGGAAATAACCAGCTCTTTAAGACCCCGGATAAGATATTCCATAACCAATAATCTAAACTTAAGATTTTATTCAGAGCATGTATATTTAAAAACTGAGAAGGAATTTTATTCCCATAGAATTGGATTCCTTTTATCATATAATTTCAGGCCCAAGAGCTGGATATATTTTGCAGTAAATAAATACTGGGAGAGAAACGAAGAAACAGGTTTAATGGAAAGCAAAGAAGCTGTTTCAGTGTTTAAGATAAGATATCTCTTCATGTTTTAGGAGGTGTAAAATGCTGGTATATATGCTTTCAATCTTAACACTTTTAAACTTTTCAGGCAAGGAGAGTGTAAAACTGAATGACAATGTAAAGGTGGAAATTTTCCTTGCTGGTAAACTTATGGTTGTGCCTATCCCGGGGGAAGAGCTAAGAGTCTCTTACATGGTTCCTGATAGTTTAAGCAAATTCTTTTCAATCGAAAAGGAGGATAATTTAGTAAGAATATCTTTCTCAGACAGTTTTAAAATTAAGACTCTCAAACAATTAAAACACCTCAAAGATACTGTAGAGTTTTTTATAGAGCTCCCTCAGGATGTCATTATG
Organism: Candidatus Hydrothermota bacterium; assembly: GCA_003644895.1. Classification (GTDB taxonomy): domain Bacteria; phylum Hydrothermota; class Hydrothermia; order UBA1063; family UBA1063; genus B29-G16. The sequence continues at coordinate 5,682 of QNDO01000067.1, forward strand.
AACCTCGAAATTGGAGGTGGAGCCCTTAAAAGTGATATAGAACTCGGCGGTTTAAGATTGAAAAAACTTATTTTGGAGTATGGTGCAGGAAAAGTTCATGTGAAATTCAGCGAACCCAATAGAATTGTAATGGACTACCTGGAGGTTTCTGTAGGCGCTTCTAAAATCGAATTCTCAATGCTTGGGAACGCCAACTTTGTAAAAGGCGAGATAAACTGTGGTGCTGCTTCTTTAAATATTGATCTTGGTGGTAAATGGAAGGAAGAAGCAGTTTTATACATAAACTCCGGCCTTGCAAGTATAACCTTACAGGCTCCCAAGGATCTTGCCTTCAATGTGATAAAGGAAGGCATTGTAAATCCGGGATTAGGAGAAGTAAGAACAAAAAACCCGAAGTTCACCATATATTTTGAGGGTGCTGTTAATGCTTTTAATTACGAGGTTTATGAAAAATAGTGAAAATAACTTTTTAGAAAAAGTAATTAGAATATAAAATCTTCAACTTAAGTGGTATTGTAGAAATGCTTAGGAAATGAAAAATTTTAGATTAAAATTATAGCATAATGGCTAGCTTATAAAAGCAATATTTTTTAAGCCTTAAGCTCATTGCCAAGGAAAAAGTAAAAAACGATTACCTTTAGCTATTTTTTTCTTTTTTATCTATTTATCTGCCTTCTTGGGAGAATTTACTTTTTCCTTTCTGCATTTCACCAGAAAACAACCACATGTCTTGGAAGCTAAGTCTTTCATATAGCTTTTTACTTTATTAATCCACTTCATGTTAGGCCTCCTTTTTAGTGTATTAAATTCATTAAGTCATAGCCCGCTTTAATTTTAAATACTATTTTTTCGTAATTTGATTCCCATTCCTTACCATTCTTGGAAAGATTTTTGGTAAATCCTAAGTAAATTCCAGTGGTACTACTTAAATCATAGGAAACAATCCCGTTCAGAGCCATTTCATCGTATCCTTCTCTATATTTTTTGTAGTTTAGATAGGGTTTGAAGGTTATCGCGTATGTAAAAGGAATTTCTCCGAAAATCTGGAAAATGCTCTTTTCAGGCATCATATCACAATCAATAAAGTCTTCCTGAAAGCCTATATTGAATTTATTAAATGGGGAAAGATTTAATCTCAGAGTTATGTATTTTAAATCAGAGCCGAAGTATTTACCTGAGTTTAAGGATAAAGATATATTCTTCCAGCTGGAGAGGGAATAGGCAAAGGAAATAAAATTGATATCCATCCGCGCATCCGGCAATCCTGTGTAGTTAAGAAGTGCTCTGGAGGATCCCAAAGAGAATGAAAAGGGAGCAAGTGAAACACTTATACCCGGTCCATATTCTTCACTGATTAATTCATTGGTGTATTTGTCCTTACGAGTGGAATAGTCACCATATACGTTAATGTTAATTTTTGACAAGAGGAACTGATAATTTAAAGAAGCTGAATATTTTTTAACTCTGTCAAAATAAATCAGGTGAATTGGAGAAATAAAGGAAGAGTCTATACTCAGATAAGATAAGCTAAAGCCAAGCCCCTTGAATTCTTGCCGCCTTTTCAATTTTACATATATTATATTGGATTTTGTATCCATCCTTTTCCCCAAAAGTCCAATTATATCCATTTTCACTTCTGGGATATAGAGGTTCATATCCATTGAATATAAGTTGAAATTGCCTTGGGTGGAGGCATTAAATATGCCTAAAATAAAGTTCTTTTCAAATGAGTATGTGGCTCTGGAAAAACCAACATATTTCAAAAGGGAATCTTTCACAAAATAGCCTGCGAAGGAGA
>QNDO01000068.1 GCA_003644895.1 Candidatus Hydrothermota bacterium
GATGAAATGAGAAAAAAGGAGTAAGGCTCAATGATTCCTGAGATTGTATCCCCCTTCATGGAATTTGCTATAATATATTCCTCCAGATTTACAGGGTTTGACGAATTATTGTAAAGTTCCACCCATTCTATCCTCTCGCCTATATAAACCTCATTGATCACAAGATTATCCCCATTTAACGCAGATATTATTGAAAACATCAGGAAAAAAAGGGATATCATAGCGTTATTAAATTAACGCTTCACCATGGTAAAGTCAAGGAGGAGTTGACATGATAGCATAAAGAGATTATAAATATACTGCTGGCGGTGTGGGCACTGATAATGCCTGGAATGGCATATGCCCGGCCCTCTGGGCCCCGCCAGCATTTTATATTTCACTCATTAGCCTTTTTTATAAATTTGAATTATAATTTCCAAGATGAAAAAGAATCTTTTTCCTTTACTCATCATATTTTTCACAGGCTCTATACTCCTTGCATCCCTTTATTTCTCAGTGAGAGAGTTGATGAAAAACACAGAAAGAATAATGTATCAGGATGCCATCACCATAACAGATGTTATTGAACTTTCATCGTCGAGACTCCTGGAAGCTCAGAAGGAGATAGAAAAGTTTTATGCAGACAGGCTGCTTATGGCACAGGAACTTGTAGAAAGAACCGGTGCCAAAGATTCCTTAACGGTTTCATGGATAATGAGTGTCTCTGGTATATCCAGGGTTATGATTTTCAATCGTAAGGGAGAAATTCTCTATAATTCATCCTCTTCATCTCCCGAGGATACTCTCCTAACGGAACTGAGAAGATACGGGAAAGGATTCAGCGGTGTAGTACCCCTTGAGAGTGAAGAATTTTACAATTTGGTTTTCTCATCGGGTGAGAGAGTTTATGTGGTTTCTGTGAGTAAGAGTGAAGTTCTGGAAAAAAGGGTCAGGGCTGGTATAGGGAGTCTTTTAAGAGGGATAGGTCAGGAGGGACGGATAATATACCTTGCACTTCAAAATGAAGAGGGTATTATATTTGCTACAGGAAATATCAAGGAACTGGAGAGCATTGAATCAGACACATTTCTTCTCCGGGCCTTGACTAAAGAGACCACCAGGGGGAGATACCACCAGCTTGCGGGTTTTAAGGTATATGAAGTGGTCAGACCCTTTTATGAAAATGGCAAATTGATGGGATTGCTAAGGGTGGGAATAGATGGAGATTTTTATTTTTCTCTCACAGAAATTACAAAAAGGAACATAATTCTTCTCCATGTTGCCCTGTTTCTGCTTATAATAATATTAACCATAATTTTCCTGAAGGTCAGAAGACTAAGGGAAATGCTCATATCTTTTGATACAATGGTACAGAATGTCCCTGTGGGGGTGGTAAGGTTTGACAGCCGTGGTAGATTTTTGAGTGCCAACAGGATAGCAGAACAACTTCTGTCCCTTCCCCATGGGACAATCAAAAATATTACACCGGAAGATCTAGGGTTTAAAGATTTGAAGGTGAGGTCAATAAATAGGATGAGAGATAGGAAAAGGCATATTTTGCTCACTCTTATCCCGATCTTTGAAGATAGTAAAAAAAGAGTTGGAAGTATATGTTTTATTGAAAGTACAGAAGCCGAAGAGAAGCTGGAAAGGGCCAGGGAGTTAGAAGTGATTGGAGAGATTGCTGCCCAGGTTGCACATGAGATTAAGAATCCCCTCAACGCCATAAGCATGATAATTCAGAGGATAAAATCAGAGTTCATGATTGCGCCTCAGAATGAGGCAAAGGAGCTTTTGTCAATTGTTGTAAATGAAATCAAAAGAATAGAACATAGTGTAAATAGATTCATCGGAATTGCAGCCCCGCTGCGGCTCAAAAAAAGGTGTGTAAATCTTCGCCAGCTCTTGGATGAAGTTCTGGATCTATTTGCTGAAGAACTAAAGGATATGTCTATCAATGTAACAAAAATTTATATTACAGATGTCTCCATGTTGCTTGATAGGGAAAAGATGAGAGAGGTATTTGTTAACATAATTAAGAACGCCCTGGAAGCAATGTCTCCCGGTAGTAGACTGAGAGTGGCGCTATTCAGAAAGGAAAATGAGGTTCACATAACGGTGAGAGACTATGGCGAGGGGATGGATGAAGAAACTTTGGAAAAAGCTGGTCAGCCCTTTTTCACAACAAAGGCCAAGGGGTCTGGACTCGGACTTGTATTTGTAAGGAAAACTGTAGAAGCTCATGGAGGGGAGATATCAATTAAAAGCAAGAAGGGAAATGGAACTCTGGTGGAGGTAATATTACCATATGATGAATATACTCGTTGTTGAAGACGAAAAAGCTCAGCAGGAGATTTTAAAAGGATTTCTCCGGAAGAAGGGATATAATGTGGTTGGATTCTCTTGCGGAGAGAAAGCACTGGAATATATAAAGAAAGAAGATGTGAACCTCGTCATTTCTGACCTCAGACTACCCGGTATCAGCGGAATGGAGCTTTTAAAGAGTGTGAAGGAAGTAAAACCAGAAGTGGACTTTATCATGGTTACTGCGTACGGGACTGTAGAAAACGCAGTGGAAGCAATGAAAAACGGAGCCTATGATTATCTTTTAAAACCCATTAATCTCGAAGAGCTTCTGGTGAAAATCAAGAAAATAGAGGAAAAGAAAAAACTCGAAGAGGAAATTCAGGATCTTAAGGAAGAGTTGGAGAAATATCCTGACATAGTGGCCGAATCCGCAGAAATGAAGAAGGTGTTATCCCTTGCTCTGAAAGTGGCCCCCACGCCCACCACGGTTCTACTCACTGGAGAGAGCGGAACAGGAAAAGAGGTCCTCGCCCGCTTCATTCACAAGGAGTCCAGGAGAAGGGGTAGATTTGTTGCTGTTTCCTGTGCTGCGATTCCTGAAACACTGCTTGAAGCAGAACTTTTTGGTTATGAAAAGGGTGCTTTTACAGGTGCAGCCCGGGAAAAACCAGGGAAATTTGAGCTTGCGAATGGAGGAACAATATTTCTCGATGAAATAGGAGATATGCCATTCTCACTTCAAGTAAAACTCCTGAGAGTACTTCAAGAAAAAGAGGTAGAAAGAATAGGTGCTATATCTCCAAGGAAGGTGGATGTAAGGATTATTGCGGCTACCAACAGAAATCTGGAGGAGAAGGTGAGAATGGGGGAATTCAGAGAGGATCTTTTTTACAGACTTAATGTTTTCCATATCCACATACCGCCTCTGAGGGAGAGACCGAGGGACATTCTTCCTCTCGCAGAGTTATTCCTGAGAAAGTATTCCCTTGAACTCAGTAAAAAAATCAAGGACTTTTCCCCAGGAGCTAAAAGAATACTTGTTTCGTACCGCTGGCCCGGGAATGTGAGGGAACTTGAGAATGTTGTGGAAAGAGCATGTGTACTATGTGATTCGGAGTTCATCGAAAGAAAACATATAATGATTGGATTTAAAGAGGAGAAAGAATTGTTAAAACTGGAAGATGTAGAAAGGGAGCATATAAAAAGGGTGATGGAGATGGTGAACTGGAACATAACAAAAGGCGCAGAAATTCTGGGAATTCACAGAAATACCCTCTCTAAGAAGATAAAGGAATATTTTGGAAGGCATTAGCTTGAAGTCTCCCTACCTATGGGCTATAATTTCCACATGCAAAAAGGTCCTACAAAAATAACTAAAGAAAATCTTAAACATTTCTCCAGGATAGCTCGCATGATGTTGGAGAAAGAACGTATTATATATGCTGCATTTGATGAGTATCTCTCCATGGAGGAGGATTTCATCGATGTCCTGGAAGATTTTGATCTGGGATCAAGGGTTGGCATGGCAGCCTTTAAAGAATATGAGAGGACACTGGATGCAATCAAAAGAGAATCATTAACTTACCTTAAGGCTCTGGCTAAGGAATTTTTATCAAAGAAAGTGGGCATAAATCTCGATGAGGAAAGCCTCGATACCTTTGTGGAACTATCATTGAAGGCAGCAGAAGATGTGCTGGAGGATACAGAGGAAGGAAATTAGTCCTTTCTATATTTCATAAGATTAAATAATACCTTTGCTTCCTTTTTGTCTCCGATTAAACTTATATTTAAAACAATCTCGCCGCCTCTGTATTTTCTATTAAAATCAAAATATGCCTTAACATCAACAGTATCTCTGAAGAAGGGTGCCATCATGCCAAAGCTCAGGAAGGAGGAAGCAAACACAGGAGGAAAAAGCGCAAGATGTGCAAATACATAAGCAAGATTTCTTTTCAAATCAAAATGAATATCTTCAAGACTTATTATAAAAAAATTGAATTTACCGATTTTAACCTTTTTCGCCTCTATAATATTTTCTGGTACTATAACGAAAGTCACATTTCCCAGGTCTAAGATAACATTATTATTCTCCTCTTTAATCCTGACGCCGTACAGGAGGTAAATAAAATTCACCATGAGAAAATTGAGAAATACGAGGACAATAACCAGGGAGACTATAAACATTACTACATCAACCTTTAACAAGGAGTAGAGAAGAGTGTAAATGGAAAAGAGGAAAACAACGGCCGAAATGAAGAAATTTAAGAGAATAACACCAGGTGTTTTTTTGAATCCCATTTTTAAAATATACTGAACCCTGAAAGTTCAATCAAAATACCTTAAGATTTAACAAATGAATGAAATTAAAAGGTTTATCGAAAAATTGAAGAATATTCCTGGAAGCGCGGATGTCTTTAATCAATACAGGGACAACATCCCGGGTCTTGATATTCCCCAAGGTGCATCCATAAGATCAAAAAACCTTGAATTATATTTAAATGCTATGAAAGACAGCCCGATTCTTCTTCTCGGCGAAGCTGCGGGTTATAAAGGAGCAAGATTTTCCGGAGTTCCCATGTTTTCAGAAAGGCAGATTGTAGAGAAGGAAATACCAGAATTGAGTCATCTGCCTTTAAAAAGGACAAGTACAAGGACTCGTCCTTTTAGCGAACCTACTGCTACCATAGTCAGGAAGGCCCTGAGAGAGTACCCCGTGAAGGTTATAATATGGAATCTGTTCCCTCTCCATCCCCACAAGCCTCACGATTATCTCTCCAACAGGCCCTTAAGAAAGCAAGAAAGGATACTGGGACTCGAGTTTCTTCTTGAATTTCTTAAAATAATAAAGCCAGAATTCATTATAGCCTGCGGAAAGATAGCCGAAAATGCCTTAAGGGAGGCCGGAATAGATGCCTTTCCCGTTAGACATCCTGCAAATGGAGGGAAGAGGAGATTTCTGGAAGGGTTGGAAGAAGCTATGAAAATTTATCTTAAGAAAAATGCTAAAATGCGTTCACATAAACACCATAACTAATTCTGTTTATCGGATTTATGGATGATTTCTATTTTTTCAATCCTATCCCCCTTCCTCAATTTCATTACCACATCCATCCCTTCTATTACTCTTCCAAACACAGTGTATTTTCCGTCAAGATGCGGGGTAGGACTTAAGGTGATGTAGAATTGAGAACTTCCAGAATTGGGGTCCTTTGTGCGGGCTATGCCCAGAGCCCCTTTTACATGTTTTTTATCAGAAATTTCTAGCGGAATATTGTAGCCGCAACCGTAAAATCCTGTTCCTGTGGGGTCACCTCCCTGGATAACAAAATTTTCTACGTATCTATGAAAGATAAGACCGTCATAAAATCCGAGAAGTGAGAGTTTAACAAAATTTTCCACTGTCTTTGGCGCATCTTTCACGTAAAGTTCCACCTTGAATTCTCCTTTATTTGTTTTGATCAGTGCCACTTCGTCCCCCTTCAATTCAACCGTTATATTTTTATACTCCTTCGCTATTGCGATCCTTTCCTTCGGCTTTGTCTTCGGTGTAATTATCCTTTCGATATTCAATTGCCCCGAGTTTATAAAGATTAATCCAAGAATTATGAGCTTAAACATATCATTCCTCCCTTTACATATAATCATATGAGGGTAAGTGTGTTCATTCAAAAACCCATGTGAAGAATTCTTCACGAAAACGGTACTATTTAGGTGTGTTTTCTTATCCAGGGGGTATTAAATAAAATAAAAATATGGAGAAAACCATTCTTAAGATTAAAGACCTGCCCCATGACGAAAAACCGAGGGAAAAGCTCAGAAAATTTGGCCCACAGGCACTTAAAAATTTTGAACTCCTTGCTGTGATCCTTGGGAGAGGCACAAAAAAGGAAGGAGTTCTTGAACTCTCCCGAAGACTGATGAAACAATACGGAAAGCAGGCTGCATTCCATGAGGGCGATGTTGATAATCTCATGCGGCTTTTCAATATATCCTTTGTTCAAGCATGTCAGGTCGTAGCCTGTTTTGAGCTTGGAAGAAGGTTATTTTCCAAAGAAAGAGAAATATTCCTCCGTTCCCCTGAAGAGGTATTTGAGTACGTTAAGGAGATGTTTCTTTTAAAGAAGGAATGTCTGAGAGGGCTTTATCTGGATACAAGAAATAAGCTGATAAAGGATGAAATTATATCCATCGGTACACTTGACAGGAGCATATCACATCCAAGAGAAATATTTTTCCCCGCGGTGCTATACAGTGCAGCCTCCATAATACTTGTCCATAATCACCCCTCGGGTGATCCCACTCCCTCTCCGGAAGATATCGAATTCACCAAAAGAATTAAGGAGGCATCCAGGATAATGGACATTGAACTTCTGGATCACATTATTGTAGGTAATGGTAGGTTCGTCAGTCTTGCGAGGTGGATGAGAAAATAATGGTACACTGAAAATCGGTAGACTGTTTTCATCTTTACCTGATCAAAACTCACTCTCCGGCTGATATCCTATTTTGGGGAAGGGATTTACGATACTGGAAGCTATATTTTTCAGGTGTGCACTCACCCTTTTGAGGTATCTTGAAAGAAGAGCAACTATAATACCCATTTTAACAGAGAGTCCCGAGTCCTTCTTTACTATTTCTTCAAGGATCTGTTTGAGTAATCTATTTAATTCTTCATGTTTTTCAAGGACTATTCTGGCTTTTTCGGGGTCTCCTTCTTTGAATGCTACATAGGTGACATCAAATTCATATTCTATTTCTTGAGAGACCTCTTTAAGTTTCTTTACGTAACTGTTTTCGTCCAGTTTTTCCGGATACATTTCCACCAGTTCAAAGACATTTTTACAATAATCCCCGATCCTTTCAATATCAATTACAATGCTGGTTAAAACAAGGGCAGGGACGATGTCATATTTGTTTGCACCAAAGGAAAGGTGTCTCAAGATCTTCCCCCTTATCTCAATTTCGGATTTATTAACCTTTTTATCAAGGGTGTAAACATCAAAATCTATATCAGCTTTTTCAAATAGCAGTTTGTTAACTTCCAAAAACATGTACTTGGTTTCTATCAGCATCTCAAGGGCATCTTCTCTTGCCTCTTCGAGAAGTGTTTTTCCCTTTAAAAAGTTTAAAATTTTTCTAAAGGGCATACC
>QNDO01000069.1 GCA_003644895.1 Candidatus Hydrothermota bacterium
CCACAACTTCGTCCCATGGTGTGATGATGACAAACCGGGAGGAAAGTTCGCAAAATTCGTCGTTGACAATGCCAAAGATGCAATGAAAATCTTTGAAAAATATTACCCCAGTGTCCAGGTAGTAATTTCTGGGCACAGACACATTGGTCTGAGATATAAGACTATCAATGGAATTAATTACTTTGTCTGTCCGGCTCTTGTTTCCTATCCCAACAAGTACACAATATTCACCATTACTCCTACCAAATTAACATGGGAAACGAAATGGGCTCCTGTAGCTGACACTATAATTGAAATTGCTAAGAAGAATCTTCTTGGAAAACCAGGAGAGTGGTGGAGACCTTCATTTGCACCTCCTGGCCCTGAAGGGGACAAAAAGATGCTGGAGTTCTTCCTTGGCCCCAAGGGTATCAGGGACAAGGGCTCTATAACACTTAAACCTGTAACAGTAACAGTAGGATTTAAATATTAATTGATATAAGTAAATAATGAAAAGCTATAATCGCACCATCCCTCCTTATAAATATTATATAATGATATGAAAAGAAGAAAAATTTTTGCTGCTCTTCTATCTATTTTTATTAATATTTTTTTAGTTGTTCTTAAATACATTCTTTTTAAAATTTCAGGAAGTCTTGCTATCAAAGCAGATGCCTTTCACTCAGTTACAGATATCCTTGTTTCTTCACTGGTTTTTTCCGGGATTATAATATCTTCCAGGGAAACAGAAGGTGCAAAAAAATCACGTTTTATCATAGAAAATATTATAAGTATAATTGTTGCTCTCTTCATCTTTTTTATTGCCTTCGAAGTGTTCAGAGATGTGTTCTTTAAGCCACAGCCAATAATTGGAAAAATACCCATTGCAATTGCAGGAACTCTTCTGGCTGTGGCCATCACTTACTTTACTTCTGTATTTAAGATCCATGTGGGGAAAGAAACTGGGTCACCCAGTCTCGTTGCTGATGGTTATCATACCCGCTCTGATATGTTCTCATCCATTGTGGTACTGGCAGCACTATTTGGGCACATGATAGGTATCAAATTTGACAAGATAGCCGCCATATTCATCGCAGTGCTCATCATTTCCACAGGAGTGGAAATTCTTGCCAATGCCATAAGAGCATTCTTTCTCCACTATTATTCGATTACAAGTGGTGGTATCGTTGCTATTGATCAAGAAATTAAAAAGTGGCTTTTTAGGTTAAGATTTGTATATTTTTTGAGAAAACATAAAAAGAGAATATTACAAATAGCTATTTTGATCTTTTTGATTTTTTATTTTGTAAAATCCTTTTATCTGATCCATGCCAGAGAAATAGGGGTGGTTCAAAGATTTGGTAAAGTTGTTTCCACAAGACTAGAACCTGGAATTTATTTTCACCCCCTCTGGATTTTTGAAAAACTCCATAAATTAAAAATTTATGAACCCCAAAGAATTGAGATAGGATTCAGAACAAGAGAAAAGCCCACAGAGGAACCCCCCGCTTATCTCTGGGAATTCAAACATACCAGGGGAAGATATAGATTAAAGGCAGAAGAATCTCACAGGGTAATAGGAGACCTCAACATTGTTACAATCTGGACAGTAATCCACTACAGGATAAAAAACCCTTATTTATATCTCTTTAATTTGGAAAAGAGGGAAGATCTTATAAGGTCTGAAGCAGAGGCCCTTGAGACCTCTTTGCTTGCACAAGAATCTATAGATGACATTCTAACTGTTGGTAAAGAATGGTTCCAGGATACCTTTAAGCTCCTACTCCAGAAAGAACTGGATTCCTTACATTCTGGTATTGAAATCTGCCGGGTTTCGCTTTTTGATTTACATCCCCCTGTGGAGGTGGTCCCTGCCTTCAGATTTGTGTCCAGTGCCAGGGAAGACAAAGATAGGTATATCAACGAGGCAGAAAGTGAGTTTAACCGGATTCTGCCCAGAGCAAGAGCTGAAGCTGCAGAAAAAATGAAGGAGGCCCTTGGATACAAGCTGGAACAGATAAATCGTGCCTATGGCGATGCTACCAGGTTTAACAGCATTTTATATGCTTACCAAAGGGGCCCCAGGGAGCTCACTCGATACAGGTTGTATATCGAGACCCTGGAAAAAGCGCTGCCTGATGCCGAAAAATATATACTAGACCCTGACCTCTCCAAAACTGTTCTTGACCTTAGAAGTCTTAAAGATACCACATCTATACCTTAGGGAGGTAGATAAATATGAAAAAAATAATCATTATTATTCTTATTCTCCTCGGCATTTATCTTGTTGCTACATCCATGTTTGCAGTTGATGAGTCCCAGTATGTCCTGATCTTCCAGTTCGGCCGGATAGTGAAAGTTATAGATAAACCCGGCCTCCACTGGAAGCTTCCTGAACCAATCCAAACAAAGCTTACTTTGAGTAAGAAATTATTACTTTATGACCCTGCAGGCGCAGAATTTCTAACCGGGGATAAGAAAAGTATTGTGGTCAATTATTTCCTCAGCTGGAAAATAATTGACCCTGTAAAATTCTTTAAAACTTTAAAAAGCAAAATAACAGCGGAGGCAACCCTCGGAGATATAGTGGCCTCTGAAATTGGAGTTGCCCTGGGTAACTATCCCCTCACAGCTTTCTTATCCACCAGACCGGAAGAGATTAAGATCCATGAGGTTCTTAAAGACATCTTAGAAAAGACAAACAAAGAAACCATTGCAAAATATGGTGTAAAGATTGTAGATGTTGAAATAAAGAGGCTTTACTTCCCTGAAGAAAACAAACCAGCTGTATTTGCGAGAATGTATTCCGAAAGGGAAAGGATCGCCACCAAGTATAGGTCAGAAGGTCAGGAACAGGCAAGAAAAATAAAGGCAGACGCAGAATATCAGAAGAAATTGATACTCTCTGAAGCATATAAAAAAGCCGAGAAGATAAAGGGTGAAGGTGATGCATTAAGTTTAAAGATCTATGCAAAGGCATATCAGAAAGATCCTGAATTTTATGAGTTTCTTAGGACTCTGCAGGCCTACGAGAAGACATTGGGCAAGAAAACAACAGTGATTCTAAGTAAGGATTCCAAGTTTATGGAACTTTTCTTCAAGGGTGGATTTGGAAAGGATGAAACTCGATAAATTTAAAGAGATACTTGAAGATTTTAAATACATTACATCCTATGGTAAGAAATTTGGATTGATTTTTATTATCATTATTTTTCTACTTTGGATCCTCTCCGGTATATATGTAATCCAGCCCGAGGAAAGAGGTGTGCTTCTTCGTTTTGGCAAAGTTATCCAGGAAGAGGTCTTTCCTGGATTGCACTATCATCTGCCTTGGCCTATTGAAAAATCAAAGAAAGTTTCGGTAACAAGTGTACGCAAGGTCACCATCGGCTACACAGAAAAAGAAGGTAAAATAATCCCCAGTGACTACTGGGAACTTCAGAGAGTAACTGGTGACTACAATATTATTAACTTCAGAATGCTTTTAACTTACAGAGTAGAGAAGCCACTTTACTATCTTTTTAAAGTAGAAAATCCAGATGTATATGTAAAGAGAGCCGCTGAAGCCGCTATTGTGAGGGTTCTGGGAGGCCTCTCTGTTGATGAAGCCTTCACATACGGAAAGGTAAAGATACAGCAGGAAACAAAAAAGATTGCGCAGGAAATCCTTGACAGCTGCCTCACCGGTATCAGAATAATATCCACCAATCTTCAGGAAATCAGTCCACCAGAGGAGGTGGCGGTGGGATTTAAAGATGTGCAAGACGCTAAGACTGAAATGGAAAAATTTATCAATGAAGCTCGTTCTTATTATAATGTTGTAACCTCCCAGGCCAAGGCCGAAGCATATGAGATAATCAAACAGGCTGAGGCCTATAAGAAAAATAAAATAGACCAGGCACTGGGAGAAACTTCTTACTTTTTGAAAGTACTCAGTGAGTATAAAAAGAATCCTGAAATTTACAAGAAGAGAAAATACACGGAAACCATTGAAGAACTTGCCAAGAAAATGAAGAAGATTATAATTTCACCAGAAATGAAGGAAAAAACCATTATTATCAAATAAAGGAGACTTCATGAAGGAAAAACTTACGGAAAGGGACATAGAAAAATTAAAAAAATTAAGATTTTATTTGCTGGATATGGATGGCACTACTTACCTCGGCAATAAGGTTTTTCCAGGGACTCTGAAGTTCCTTGACCTTCTGAGAAAACAGGGGAAGAAGTTCTTGTTCCTGACGAATAATTCTTCACAGGATGCAGAATTTTACGCGCAGAAGCTGCAAAAAATGGGAATTGATGTTTCCGCTCAAGAAGTTTTCACTTCCGGTGAGGCAACAGCTAGATATATAACCTCTTTAAAAAGAAACCCGAAGGTATTCCCACTGGGCACACCCAGCTTTGAGAGAGAACTGGAGAAGGCAGGCTGTATACTCACAGATGAAAACCCGGATTTTGTCGTGCTGGGTTTTGATAAAACTCTAACCTATGAGAAAGTGAAAAAAGCCTGTCTTCTGTTGAGAGAAGGCATCAAATATATAGCCAGCCATCCTGACATCAATTGCCCGACAGAGGAAGGGCTAATCCCCGATGCAGGAGCTATTATAGCATTAATAAAGGCATCTACAGGTAGAGAACCAGATATAATAATTGGCAAACCCAGAAAAGAATTCATTTATGAAGCCCTCAAGAAAATGGATGCTAAAAGAGAAGAATCCGCAATTGTGGGGGATAGGCTGTATACAGATATTCGGTCAGGTCTGGAAGCTGGTATTACCTCTATTCTTGTTCTTACCGGAGAAACAAAGCTTGAAGACTTATCATCCTCTCTTTATCAACCCACTTTTGTACTTGACTCTCTAGAAGAACTTGCTGAAATAATTTCTAATTAAATTATTTTCTCTACCTTAACCTTATCTCCCTCCTTAAAACCACCTTTATCCATGGCTGCTTGTGAGAGCAGGACATATCCTTCGAGCTCATCTTCGCCTACTGGCTCCCCAGCACGTACATGCACTGATTTTAAACCACCAAGCCACCATCTTTTATCACATACATAAATAATATCGCCCGGCTGAGCCTGAAGCTCGTCCATTACCTTGGCGTGGAGTCTAACAATGGAAGGGTCCTCATCTATTTCATTTAATTTAATTGTTAAAACTACTTTTTTGCTTGCCATTGTAATCCTCCTTATGGTAATTTTACCTTTTCTTTAAACGTCTCAACAGCTGGTTTTTCGGTGCCCCAGGTAAGCCCTATTAACTCTTCTGCACTCTTAGGTTTTGTGAAGAAGGTAACGATTATTCCTATGGCAAATGAAGCCACAAGACCGTAAAGTGCTCTCATATACTTATAGGCACCAATGAAGTGCCCACCAGGTTCCATACCGTGGGAGAAAGGTTTTATAACATCAGGAACGAAGAAGGAAATCAGAATGGCAATACCTCCTCCAAGGAGGGTCCAGAACGCAGCCTTTGGAGTAAATCTTCTCCAGAGTGCTGAAAGAAGTATTACAGTAACAAGTGGAGGAGTTATGGCAGCTGTAAAGGTGGCGTGTGCTACATAAATGGTCTTGCTCTTCATAAATGCTGGAACAAGACAGAGACCCACAAACGCAACAATCAATGACGTAATTCTACCCACCAGAAGATAGTGTTTGTCATCCCGCCCGGGCTTGATATATCTCTTCCAGAAATCATTGGTCCAGACTGCTGCAATGGCGTTAACGAGAGTATCCACAGTGGACATGAGAGCTGAAACCAAAGCAGCCATTATGAAACCGAAGAGTCCAGGTCCCACCAGTATATTGGTAACAAGAACAAAAATCTGCTTGGGTGAAACATCTGCAGGAAGAATACCCACAGCAGAGAAAGCCTTACCCACCCATCCAGCACCGGAGACAGCCACAGCAGCAATGGGCATCATCAGAAGAACTGTAAACCACATAGCTTTTCTTGCTTCACGGACACTTTTGGCAGACATGAATCTCAGCATGATCCCTTGATTCATGAACCAGAAGGCAGCAGTATTGGCAATTCCATCCTGCCAGAAAACACCGACGAAATTAAATTCCGGGGGCTTATTGAAGTAGGCCAGGCCAAACCTATGACCATATGGTAAAGCATGCCAGAATTTGGAAAATCCTCCTATCTTGGATATTCCCAAAAAGAAAATTGTAATACCAGCAATAAGTAGGAATACTGCCTGAACCAGGTCAGTCATAATAACTGAGGTCTGACCACCTATGTAACAATAAATTGCAACGATCACAGCAACCACGAGTGCAGCAACAAGAATAGGCCACCCAAGAAGTGCATTCAAAGCGACCCCCATGGTATAAAGATTCATACCCACGTACATGAGCATATACAGGAGAAGGAAGAGAGAAGCAAGCATCCTAGTCTTGGCATCATGCCTGATCTCCATGTATTCAGGGATGGATGTCACTCTCATATAATAGACCACAGGAATCCATCCAAACATCCAGATGGGAACCCACCAGAAATCGTTCAGATAGGCCTGTGTAGATGATAAACCGTAAAGATAAGCAGCTTCAGAATATTTTATAAAACTATAAGATCCCACCAAAGATGCAACAGCTGAGAAAGAAACAAGCCACCACGTGAATCTTTGCCCTGCGAGGAAGAAATCCTTTGTTGTCTTCACGAATCTGCCGAAGAAACTTCCAAAGAGGAGGATAAAAATCATATATCCTACAATTATTGCATAGTCTAAAGAAGTACCTACTGCGTGCATGATACCCCTCCTTATAATCTAGGCATTACTGTTTGGAATGCTAAATGTAGTAGTGCGTAGAACAGGAAGCCGCCTATGAGCATGAGGATTATACCGACCCGGTATTTACCCTTCATGTCGGGAGAATCCGAGCGCAAAGCCAGGTAAAGGCCAAAGAGAAAAATGGCCCCACCAACGCTATATTGATACACCCAACTCCAAATTGTTGGTACAGGCATTTTACACCCCCCTTATATTTTTCTTTCCATCCTTTCTAGAGTACGGGTAGCAACCACATCTACCCCCGTACCCAGTATGTCCTTCACGATCACATCTCCCATCTTCACCGGTGCGTAAACCACAACCTGGGCTAAAAATTTCATGCAGCGGAATAACATCTCTTTAGGTATGGGGGCGGTGGTTTTGACCGGCAGCAGGGCAACCATTGCCCCCTCAATTCTTACAGTTGTACTCAGTACTCTTACTGGATTAGTAAATTCTTTAATGGCATATTCTCTTCCCCTCTCACATTGATATCCTTTTATATCTATAAGTTTCTGTGCATTAAAAATCCCTATCACTTTGCAACCAATAGGGCATCCTATACAGATTATTTCCTTTTCCTCAGTCATCATCTTCCACGATATCAAAAATAATTTCTTTTTTCCCTTTCAATTTTTTAAAATGATTCTCCCTCACCTTTACTTTCATCATCTCACC
>QNDO01000070.1 GCA_003644895.1 Candidatus Hydrothermota bacterium
AGAGAAAAAACCAAAATTTTCTCCTGATGGCAAGAAGATTGCATTTTTACAGAATAAAGGAACGCTTTGTGTAATGGATAAAAGCGGGAAGAAGGTAAAAAGATTGACAGAAAAAAATGATGTCCTCTGGATTGACTGGTCTCCTGACTCCAGATGGATAGCCTTTAGCAGAACCGAATTGGGTTTTAGAGAAGACGTATATGTGGTGAAAGCCGATGGTAGTATGAAGCCCTTTAATATCTCCAACCATCCCAATGATGATTATAAACCCATGTGGTCGTCTGATGGCAGGAGAATCTCGTTTGCTTCAAGAAATGCTAGTGGAGATTTATGGATTAAATATGTTTTTCTCAGAAAAGAAGATGAAAATAAAGATCGGGAATACTGGGAAAGTGTGAAAGATAGTCTGAAATTGGAGGGGCCTGTGAAAATAGATTTTGATGGTATCAATGAAAGGATCCATGAAGTGGCAAAATTCCGAGGTGAGTACAACTACGTTGCTCAATCTCCGGATGGAATGATTTATGCAATTCAGGCAGAAAACCTTAACAGTAATGATATCTGGGTTGTGGATTGGTTTGGAGAAAATATCCAGAGATTAACAACCAGCAATGTAGAACCTAAAATGTTTTTAGTTTCTAAAGATGGCAAGAGAGTCTATTATCTGGATAAAAGAGGTGTTCTTCATGTGGTTAACATTGATGATAAAAAGTCCAAAGCGCTTTCTTTTAATATTGAAGTGGAATTTCAGAGAGATAAATACAGAAGTGTACTTCTAAGAGAAGCATGGTGGGTGTTAAATGATGGTTTTTATGACCCTAATTTTCATGGAGTAGACTGGAGCAAAATGTATGATAAATACCTTCCTCTGGCCTTGCAATGCCGAACGGATCAGGAATTTAGAAGAATTGTCAGGATGATGCTTGGGGAATTGAATGCTTCACATTTGGGAATATGGAAATCCAATAGAGATTTAAAACATACAGGGTGTATCGGTGCAGAATTTATACCTGACAAAAAAGAGGGAGGATTCAAGATAACCCGGGTTCTTGAGGAATCCCCTGCTATGAAAGCAGACATTAAGGAAGGAGATGTGATTCTTGCTGTGAACGGGATTAAAGTTAACCCTGATGATAATGTATATACCTATCTGGAGAAAAAAGCAGGTAAAAAGATAAGACTTACTCTGAAAAGAAAAAATGGAAAGGTAGAAGATATCGATATCAAAACCATATCGCCCTGGAAGCAATGGGAGCTGGTGTATAAGGAATGGGTTAAAGCCAACAGAGAATTGGTAGAAAAAGAAAGTGAGGGCAAACTGGGATATATCCACATTCCTGCCATGAATCTTACAAGTCTTGAGAGGTTTAAAAAGGAATTGTACGAAAATCGTCGGAAAGAAGGTCTGGTTCTTGATATCAGATACAATGGAGGGGGGAATATACACGACGAACTTCTGAATATCCTGAGAAGAACAAAA
Organism: Candidatus Hydrothermota bacterium; assembly: GCA_003644895.1. Taxonomy (GTDB): domain Bacteria; phylum Hydrothermota; class Hydrothermia; order UBA1063; family UBA1063; genus B29-G16. The sequence continues at coordinate 1,481 of QNDO01000070.1, forward strand.
TATCTTTATTCTGTAGAAAGAGGAGAGGGTGAGAAAGAATATAATACACTTTTCAGATGGGATAAGCCGGTTGTTCTCCTGATCAATCAATTCTGCTACAGTGATGCAGAAATATTCCCTGCAGGCTTCAAACAATTGAAACTGGGTAAAGTTGTTGGGGTGCCTACCTATGGTGCAGTAATAGGAACCAACAATCTGGAGCTCTTTGATGGAACTACATTCAGGCAGCCTGAGGAAGGATGGTATACCCTTGACAACAGACCCCTGGAAAATAATCCGGTTGAGCCAGATATTTATGTGGAGAATCCACCTGTTTATGACAATCATTCAGGTGATCCTCAATTAAAAAAGGCAGTGGAAATTTTGATGCAGGAGATAGAATAGGAGTTCTAGGGCGTCGATATCTCTAGACAGACTGACTCTGAGTGATGTGCTATTGTAAGTAAAGCTTGTAGTTTATCATTCTGTGTTCATTTGCTGTATATACAAAATGATAATTAATATAAATCGAGGAAATGGCTATTTGAGGAAGTAAGGCTTCGGGAATGATAATCTGTTTCAAAAAATAGTCGGGGATGGGGTTGATTCTTAGTCTCTTCTACATCAAAATAAAAACGGACAAAAGGCTTGTTCTTTTATCCATAAAATGATATAGTTAAAAAGTAAGGGAGGAATTTTCCTCCTGGTGTTAGTCTTTTCAAAGTATAAATGAAAATGCGGTATTTTACTTTAAAGAATTTGAAGAGATACAACGGAAAAAATGAGAAATCAGCATATATTGCCTATAATGGAATAACCTTTTTGTTAGATGACTATAATGAAAAAAGTGTGATTAATCCCAGAATATGGTACAGAGAATTGGGGCTGGAAGACAAGGTAAAGGAACTTAAAGACATAGAAAAATTCATTCTTACCTTTCCCTATATGAAAAATTTCATTGAAAGAGCAAAATCTTGTAATTTTAAGGAGATAAAATGGTATCCCAATTTAGGAATATTTGAATTTGAAGATACAAAGATAGGAATGCTCATAACTCGTATAGGTGCTCCAGCCACAGGAATTGATCTTGAGGAGTTAATTTATTTTGGGGGAAGATTTTTTATAATGGTGGGAAGTGTAGGCGTATTGGATAAGGAAATAAAGAGGGGAGATATTATAATTCCAAATGCTGCCATAAGAGACGAAGGGACATCTTATCATTATCTTCCTCCTGAAGAAGAGACAAAACCCTCTGAATATCTCCACAAGAAGTTGAAAAAAGAATGTAAAGATAGGGGCTTAAAATTTTACACAGGAAAAATATGGACTACAGATGCACCTTATAGAGAAACACCTACCAGGATCATGAAGTTTCGAAAGGATGGGGCAATATGTGTGGATATGGAGACCTCTGCTTGTTTTGCAGTGGCTAAATACTATAATGTAGAACTCGCAGCTATCTTTTATGGAGGTGATTATGTAAGTGAAGAATCTTGGAGCCTTAGAAGGGAAGATTTAGTGAAAACTAAGGATATTCAAAAAACTCTGTTCCAAGTGGTTTGTAGTGCTTTAAAGGCTGTGAAATTATGAGAAGTTTGAGTAAAGAAAATTTTCAGAGAGAGGTCCTAGAGGCGCTCAAAGGTTAAAGAGATTGTATTTTCTGTGATTTACAGACTAAGAGATCAGCATTAAAAGCTTCCTTAGGGTGCTCCTCACGGGTTGATCAAGATGTGACTATTTGCCGTTTAGATGGTGAATTAGAGAATAGGGTGTTTATAAGTGAAAAAATCATAAACAAATCCACAAATAATGTGATATTAAGGATGCTTACCTTGACAGTTTTATTGAAAATGCTTATAATTTCAAACGATAGGAGGTGAATTTAATGGCAAAGATTACCAAACAGGAACTGCGGAAAGATCCCATACACAAGGCTCTGGAGAATATTCTGGCTTTTATTTTAAGACCCCGGATCCCTAAAAAGACGCTTCAAATAGGGGGAGCAATTGTTATTGTGATTGCATTGGTATTAACTTATAAAGTTGTTAACAAACCGAGAAGGTCGCCAGATGCAGAATTAAGATTACTGCAGGTAGTTGTCTCACTGGCCCAGAATGATACCTCCAGTGTCCCACAGCTTCTTAATGAACTTATTACCAGATACAGAGCAACAGAATCTGGTAAAAGGGCTTATTTTTATTATGGTATATATGAACTTAGAAGAAATAATAAGGAAATAGCCGAAGAATATTTTAAGAAATTTTTAAAATCGGGTATTAAAGACGATCTTCTAAAAGCTCTTGCGTATGGTAATCTTGGTAACATCTATCTAGATAGAGGCGAATACGATAAAGCCATATCTTTTTTCCAAAAGGCTGAAAAAACAAGTCCAGAAAAATCTCTTATGGCCTTTTATTATTTTAAACGTGCAAAAGCCTATCAGATAAAAGGGGATTTTCAAGAAAGTTACACCCTCCTTACAGAATTTTCTGAAAAATATAAAAATTCTTCCCTTAGAGGAAAAGTGGAAGAAGAAATTAAATTTTTAAAGGGGTATCTTAAGGGGGTGAATTTGACTTCATGAAATTTGAATTCACAGGAACTGCACGTCGTGCCCTGGAGCTTGCTAAAGAGGAAGCTTCTCGATTTATGCACTCCAGAATAGGTACCGAACACATTCTACTAGGGCTTTTAAGGGTTCAGGAAGGAGTTGCTTATACTATACTTACCAGCTCAGGTGTGACACTATCTCAGGTTAGAAAATTGGTGGAGCAGTATGTCCCTCCGGGAATTATACCTGTTGCCAGTAACAATCTCCCCATGAATGAAAATGCTCTAAGAGCTTTAAATCTTGCTCAGGAAGAAGCAAGAAGGTTATCCAAAGGTTTTATAGGAACTGAACATCTTCTACTAGGTATTTTGCGAGAAGGTCAAGGTGTAGGATCGAGAATTCTTCAGTATTTCGGTGTAGACTACGATCAGGTTCTGGAGGAAGTAAGCGGCATACATCACGATGTGGAGAAACCTCAAACAAAATCGAAAACAAAAAATCTTGAAAATTATTCTTTGAATCTTACACAACTGGCAAGAGAAGGGAAATTAGACCCTGTGATTGGAAGAGAAAGGGAAATAGAAAGGGTTCTGCAAATTCTTTCAAGAAGAAAGAAAAATAATCCGGTATTGATAGGTGAACCCGGTGTAGGCAAAACAGCGATTGTGGAAGGGATTGCCCAGAGAATAGCAGAAGGAAAAGTTCCAGATGCTCTCTTAGATAAAAGAATTCTTGCACTGGATTTAGCTGCAGTGGTGGCTGGAACTAAATACAGGGGACAATTTGAGGAAAGACTCAAAGCAATAGTAAATGAGGCCCAGGAATCTTCAGATGTTATACTTTTTATTGATGAGCTTCATACGGTGGTGGGAGCAGGTGCTGCAGAGGGTGCCCTTGATGCATCCAATATTTTGAAACCTGCACTTGCAAGAGGATTAGTACAGGTAATAGGTGCAACCACTCTGGAAGAATATAGAAAATATATAGAAAAAGATGGAGCCCTCGAAAGAAGATTCCAGCCCATAATGGTAGACCCTCCTACAGTGGAGGAGACCATTGAAATTCTCTACGGACTTAAAGAAAAATATGAATCCTTTCACGGCGTGAGATATACTGACGAAGCAATTGAAGCTGCTGCAAGGCTTTCTGATAGATATATCACCGATAGATACTTGCCTGATAAAGCCATAGATGTATTGGATGAAGCAGGTGCCAAGATAAAGTTACATTCCCAAGCCAGTGATGAGATACTGGAGGAGTTGAAAGCAGAACTGGAAGCCGTTAAACAATTTAAAACGAGGGCAATAGAAAGACAGGATTTTGAAACTGCAGCCAATTTAAGGGATAGAGAGAGGGAGCTTAAAGCTCAGATTGCAGAAAGGAAGAGGAAACTGCACTCTACCGGTGAAGCTCCTCTGGTGACAAGAGACCATATAGCCGAAGTCATTTCCTTATGGACAGGAATTCCTGTACAAAGACTTGCTGAGGGAGAAATGGAGCGCCTTTTAAAGATGGAGCAGGAACTCAGTAAGAAAATAGTGGGACAGGAGGAGGCAATTAGGGCACTTTCAAAAGCCATCAGAAGATCAAGGGCTGGAATCAAGGACCCAAGAAGACCCATTGGTTCCTTTGTTTTTCTTGGTCCCACAGGTGTGGGTAAAACAGAAACTGCAAAGGCTCTTGCTGAATTTCTTTTTGGGGATAGGGATGCACTGATAGAAATAGATATGTCAGAGTATATGGAAAGGTTTAATGTATCGAAACTTATTGGGGCCCCTCCCGGTTATGTGGGCTATGAAGAGGGTGGGCAGCTCACGGAAAGGGTAAGAAGAAAGCCGTATTCCGTGGTTCTTTTTGATGAATTTGAAAAGGCACACCCTGATGTATTCCATATGCTACTTCAAGTGCTGGAAGAGGGTGTTCTAACAGACAGTTACGGTAGACGGGTAAGTTTCAGAAATACTATCATTATCCTTACCTCCAACATAGGCACCAGATTCCTTAAGAGGAATAAAATGCTTGGTTTCCGGTCTGAGGATAGTGAGAAATCTTATCAGGATATGAAGGAATTCCTCATACAGGAACTCAAGAAAACTGTACCTCCAGAGTTCCTTAACAGGCTTGATGAGGTTATCATTTTTAAACCTCTTTCCAAGGAAGATCTATGCAAGATTGTGGATATTCTTATGCTGGAGTTGCACGATAGGCTGAAGGAGAAAAGGATAGAACTGAAATTGACAGAAGAAGCACGAAGATTCATCGTAGATAGAGGATATGATGAAGAATATGGTGCAAGACCCCTTAAGAGAGTTATTAGAAAATATATTGAAGAACCTATTTCAGAACTAATATTAAAGGGGAAAATTAAAGAAAGTTCTTCGGTTTTGGTTACAGTTAAAGGAGAAGAACTCCATTTTGAAACAGAAAAATTAGAAGAAGCAAAACACGGAGGTTAATCCTTGATTCTGTTCAATTTTCTTCTAGCCTTCGGGCTATCAGTAAATAGTGTAACAATAAATGGAGTAAAATGGGGTAGTGAGACTGTTTACAGAACTGTATTTGACATACGTGAGGGGCAGAGGATTGACATATTAACATTGCGAAGTGTGCTTAAGAAAGCTTACAGAACAGAGTATTTCAGTGACCTGGCTGTGAAAGGCATCATTAAGGAGAATTGTATAGATCTCATTTTCGATATCAAAGAGAATCCGAGACTTCGGGAAATATCTTTCCAAGGTAACAAAAAAGTAAAGAGTAAAAAAATTGTAGATACTTTGGACATCCACAAAGGTATTCCACTTTCACCTGCTACCCTGTTCAGATGGAAGCACTTTATTGAAGAGATGTATCGAGATAAAGGATATTACGGAACAAAAGTTGAGATCAAAGTGGGAGAAGTTGATGAAAAGGGATTTGCTGATGCAACAGTAAGTATTCATGAAGGCAAAAAAGCACGGATTAAGAAAATAGAATTCGTTGGAAACCATGAGATTCCAGATACTAAATTGAAGAAGGCAATGAAAACCAAGGAGAAAAGGTGGCCGTTCAGGAGTGGAAAACTGGAAGATGAAAAATTTCAGGAAGACCTGGACAGAATTGTAGATTATTACAGAGATCATGGTTTTTTAGAAGCCAGAGTCGATTCTTTTAAAATAGATACTAGGGATAAAGAAATTTATATTAAGATTTTTGTTTTTGAAGGCCAGAAGTACAGACTTGGAAGACTGGATTTCCAAGGTAATAGCCTGTTTAGCTCGGATTTTCTGAAGAAGCTGGTAAAATTAAAAGAAGGAGATGTGTTCAGTCAGAAAAAACTTGACGAGTCTCTTGCAAACATTGCAGGCCTTTATGGAGATTCTGGTTATAT
>QNDO01000071.1 GCA_003644895.1 Candidatus Hydrothermota bacterium
GCAAGATTTATGAATAGAACCGATCTTTCAATTGCTCCTGTGGCTTTGAAATCATTAATGAAGAATTCAGCTTCCTCAAAAGTAATTCCCATGGCTGCAAATACCACTGCAAAACTCTCTCCTTCACCCCTTACCTCAGCCTGTCGGGCAATCTGAGCTGCAAGCCTATTATGTGGCAATCCAGAACCCGAAAAAATGGGGAGTTTCTGACCTCTAACCAGAGTATTCAAGCCATCTATTGCAGAAATCCCTGTTTGAATAAACTCATTGGGATAATCTCTGGCGTATGGATTTATGGGGGCACCATTTATATCTGCCATTTCTTCAGGGATTATCTCCGCTCCTCCATCCTTGGGCCGCCCAAGACCATCAAATACACGACCAAGCATATCCAGGGAGAGGGGTATCTCGATACCTTTGGCGAGAAATCTTACTGTGGTTTTAGGGATGTCGATACCTGTGGTTCCTTCAAAGACCTGCAAAAGAGCTTTTTCCTCTTCTACCTGAAGAACCTGCCCTTTTCTTATTTCTCCATTTGGAAGCTCAATTTCAACCAGTTCCCCATATTTAATCTCCGGTACTCCCTCAACAAGTAAAAGGGGACCGGAAATATCCGCAATGGTGCTGTATTTAGTTAATCTCTTCTTAAGCAGCGATTTTTCCAATTTCATCTTCTATCTCCTTGGTTAATTTTTCAATCTGATCTATTTTCTCCTCAGGGATATATCTCATTCTTGCAACCCTTTCCCAGATCTCCGATTCTTTAAGTTTTTTCACAGTTACGCCTCTCTGCAAAGCTGTCTGGCAAACATCATAAAGCTTCATAATGGCCTTCAGCATCAGGTACTGTTTCTTTATTGATGCATAGGTATCCACTTCATGGAATGCATTTTGATGGAGAAAGTCCTCCCTTATGCTTCTTGCAATTTCGAGCAGTAACTGATCTTCCTGTGAGAGTGCCTCTGCACCCACAAGTCTCACAATCTCTTCCAGTTCTGCTTCCTTTTCCAGTATTTTCATTGCCTCAAGAGACATCTCAGAAAATTCCGGTGAAATCTTTTCATCAAAATACTTCCTAAGGGTTTCCCTGTAAAGAGAATAACTGGTCAGCCAGTTAATTGCAGGGAAATGCCGTCTGTAAGCAAGTTTATCATCAAGACTCCAGAAGACCTTTACTACCCTCAGTGTGGCCTGAACTACAGGGTCAGACAGGTCTCCTCCAGGAGGAGAAACTGCACCAATAACAGTTAGAGCACCTTCTCTTCCATCTTTTCCAAGACATTTAACCCGTCCTGCTCTTTCATAAAATGATGCAACACGGGCTGCCAGGTATGCAGGGTATCCTTCTTCACCGGGCATTTCTTCAAGTCTGCCTGAAATCTCCCTCATTGCCTCTGCCCATCTTGATGTAGAATCTGCCATGAGAGCCACCGAATATCCCATATCCCTAAAATATTCTGCTATCGTGATACCGGTGTATACTGAAGCCTCTCTGGCTGCCACAGGCATATTGGAGGTATTTGCCACGAGCACTGTTCTCTTCATCAAAGGTTCTCCGGTACGGGGATCCTTTAATTCTGGAAATTCTATAAGTACATCTGTCATCTCATTTCCTCTCTCACCACACCCTATGTAAACCACAATATCTGCGTCTGACCATTTTGCAAGCTGATGTTGGATCACTGTTTTTCCAGAACCAAATGGGCCGGGTACACAGGCAGTTCCACCTTTGGAAACGGGGAAGAAGGTATCGATAATTCTCTGACCCGTAACCATTGGAATATCAGGAAGTAGCTTTTCCTTGTAAGGACGTGGTTTTCTCACAGGCCATTTCTGCATCATAATTATATCCACAACCTTTCCATCTGGGGACTTGATTCTGGCAACAGTATCTTCTACTGTAAAGAGGCCCTCTTTAATTTCTACAATTTCACCAGAAATACCAGGAGGAACCATTATCTTATGTTTTACCAGAGTGGTTTCCTGTACCTCACCTATAATATCTCCCTCTTCTACATATTCACCCTTTTTAACAAGAGGCTTAAAATCCCACTTCTTGTCCCGTGGTAGTGCAGGAATCATTATCCCCCTGGTTATGAAATCTCCTGCAGCCTCTCTAATCTTATCCAGTGGTCTTTCTATCCCGTCAAAAATAGACTCTATAAGGCCCGGCCCGAGCTCAACAGAAAGTGGCATTCCTGTCCCAAAAACCGGGTCTCCTGGGCCAATACCACTGGTTTCTTCGTAAACCTGTATGGAGGCTCTATCCCCCCTCAGTTCAATAATTTCTCCAAGAAGTTTTTGCTCACCAACATAGGCAACATCATACATTCTCGAACCAGACATACCTTCAGCAACCACAAGCGGTCCTGAAACTTTGACAATTCTGCCTTCTTTCATCTTCTACCTCCTAAAAAATATCTGCTCCAATGGCCTTCTTTATTATCTCTCTTATTCTCTCCAGGGCTTCTCCCTTGGATCCAACTGCCCCTGGTATCGCTATAATTGCAGGGGTTACTTCCTCTCTATATTCATCAAGGAGATCCTTAAGATCTCCATAAAACTCCTCTTCAACAAAAATTAAGCCGAATCCTTCTCTCACCAGCTGTTCAATGGATTCCCTTGTCTCTTTGGAATTATTGCACTGTACAGTATGAAGCCCAATTGCTCTGAATGGGAATACCGTCTCATATCTGCCTACACACGCTATATTCCTCATCCCACAACCTCCGGAATTCTCTCCTGGATTAGCTCCTTAGGAATCCCGTTTATTTTGCCAACCATAATCATTCTGAGTATTCTTATCTCGTTTCGTTTGGAATAAAAGTATCCAAGAAGAGGCTCAGGACCAAGATCTTTTTTTCGAGTTTCTCTCACAAATCCTACCAGATAAGACTCAATATCCTTCTCCAGTTTGATGAAACTTCCATTCTTTTGATAATAACTGTATCCTGGAGCAAGAACAGGGTAATAGGGTGTAAGTTTAATTTCCTGCAACAGAGAATTGGAATCCGCTATTTCTAAGAAAATCTCTTCTCCAAGAAATCCTCCAGGTAAGATAGAATATTTTAACATATCCTTCCTTTCTATTCTTTCCAGTCTCAATAAGGTCAAGAAATTTTTGAGGTCTACTTGCAATTTGTGATAATTCCTTATAAAGTCACTTTCACTACATGTGGTATAATATTTAAAGGTATCCCTATCAATGGAGAGATCAATCCATTGAGGGTCTTTTCGCTCATAATAATTTTCTATGGCATTGAGAACCGCGTCTTTCAGACAGGTTGGAAGCAAATCGAATTCTTCATTTTCGAATATTGTCTTTAAAACTTTTGGTTCTATAGCACCAAAAGAGGAAAGAGCAAAATCAAATTCCTTCTCGGAAATAAAAGCTTTGACTAGAACCCTAATATTGTGAAAATCGTAATAATAACGTGTATCTACCTTGATATATTCATCTACGGCAAGTTCATCCAGAAGTTCATATATCCTCTGGAGCTCTTTCTTTAGCATTATTTCAAAATCAGAAGGCGCGTGTATCTCATTGAGGTATTTTCCATAATCCGTATCCTGCAGTGCCTTGAACACCTCCTCTATATCTTTTAGAACCAGGAGTCTGTCTATTTTCACTTTGTCCAGCAAGCGTGTCTCTAATGCTCTGACGAGACCACACGCATAGGCGTATTCAGTGTTTTCAACGCCAAATTCCGGATATCTTGTAAATGGTAGTCTAATCATGGAATAGTATCTTACTGACCTCTACTTCAGTTTCTTCTTTAATTATCTCCATAATTCTGGGCATTGAGGCGTCGATTTCTCTTTTTTTCGACTTGAGTAAGAATCCACCTTCTATATCAGCTTTTCTCTCAGAAATCCTGAGATTCCATTTCTTTTCTCTATTTATTTTAATGATAAAATCTTTTGTAATTCTTTCGTCATTCTTGGGAAGAATTATTTCCTCATCTCCTTTCTCTACCAAAAGCTCAAGGAGAAATTTTATCAGCTCAAGATAATGCTCCGATCCCCTCAAACTGGTAAAAGCTTCTTTATAAACCTCGTCCAGTATCTGACGTTTCTTCTTCAGTAATTGAGCATTAAGTTCAATTTTCTTGGCACCAATGAAACTGCGCACTCTGGCCTCTTTTAATTTTTCTTTCTCTTCTTCCGCCCTTTTTAAAATCTCTTCGCTTTTTTTTCGTGCTTCTTGAAGAATTTCTTCTCTTTTCTTTTCTGCTTCGCCGATAATCTCTTTTCTCTTTTTCTCAGCATCCTTCTTGATTTTCTCTATTATCCTTTCCAGAGCCAAGTGAGCTCCTCCTTAGAGTTTAATTCCATTAAGGATAAAAATGGTGGTGAGCAGACCGAGAACAGCATAGGTCTCCACCATAGCACCATATATCACAGGTTTCATAGAAGCCTCGGGCTTCTTTGCCGTCATCTCCACACCTGCTGTACATACCTTTCCCTGAAAGATCGCTGAAAAATAACCAAGAAAGATTATAGGCACTGCTGCAAGGAGAATCTGAAGTCCTGTAACTACATCAACCATTTTAGGTTCACCAAGAAGACCAACTTTGAGAATTATGAAAAGTGCAGCTATAAAACCGTAGAAGCCCTGAGTTCCTGGAAGTGCAACAAGAAGGAAAAGCTTACCAAATTTATCGGGGTCTTCTGCAAGCACACCAGCAGCAGCTCTTCCCGCAGTCCCTACACCAATAGCTGAACCAACCCCGGGAAGAAATGCAGCAAGTCCTGCACCTATTATCGCAAGCCAAAGTCCTGTACTCACTTTTTTACCTCCTTTTTGTTAATTTTTATCTTATTTGAAACAATCTCGGTATAGGCTCCCTCCCAGCCGAATGGCTTGAAGGGTTTACCTCCATTTTCATAAAACTTTGTGAAAAACTCAACATATTGCAATCTTAAGCTGTGTACAAATGCTCCCATTACATTGACAAATATGCTGAAAAGATGACCAAAAACAAATAGCAGTGGTGCAAGTATAAATCCAAGAATAGGTATATGGAAGACCTGTATTGTTAGAATATTCACTGCCATGGCAATACCAGCTGTTACCAGTCCTAAGGCCATTAACCTAACATAGGATAAAAGGTCTCCGATAAAACTTATACCCCCATACACATTATAAAGCCCCTTAACTAGTTTGATCAGGAAGTTTTTGCTCCTTCCTCCACTGAACAGAACCAGTAAAGCCAGGGCTATAATTATAATATAAAGAGATACCATATCGAGAATCGGAGATGCAATATTCTTGGCAAGTACTCCCTTGTAAGCAAGGCCTAAGAGAATAAAAATCCATGCAATTTCGTTAGAAATTCCTCCTAATATATCTCCATCCCTGATTCTCTTATAGGCCCCAACGCCGAGACCGAAGAGAATCTGAATGAATCCAAGAGCAAGCGCCAGGGCAAAAAAGGTCATGGTTTCCTTTAGGGGGTCAAACCACATGAGTTTCTGTCTGACAGCTTCCAGCACACCCCAGTTAGCTCTTGCAGTAAAGTCTCCAAACCATCCTCCTGTTAATATACCAGCAAATATTGTAAAAAATCCGCCAACGAACAACATCCACATTAAACCGCGAGAGGCTTTGTATTTTTTCATCATGAAGTAGGATATAAGCATTAAGGCAATTCCATAACCTGCATCAGTGAGACATAGAGCAAAAAAGATGGAAAGGAAGGGGGCCATTATCACCGTGGGGTCTGGATCAGACTTCCCGGGCAATCCATAAAGCTTAACCAGTGAAGAGAAGGGCTCAAAGACTTTTTTATTTTCCAGGAGAACTGGTGCTTCTTCTCCGGGTTCAGGCTCAATCTCCTCAACATAAGCAGTATGAAATTTGCCGGCTACTTCCTTGAGTTTTTCGTAATCTTCAGTCCTCACCCACCCCTCGAGGATAACAGTATTTCTTGTCTTTATGCCTTTATTATCTGCAAGCTTCAATTCCAGTAAATTTTTAAAATGGTCATAAAGCACAAGTAGTTTGTCAAATTCACGAGCTGCATCACTTATCATCTCATTTATATTTTGTTTCTCCTGCTCTATCTCCCTCAATCTAGAATCTATAGAGTCCAGGATGGAGGCTGGTTTTCCAGAATAGCCATGAAACTCCACCTGTTCAAATTCAGCTTCATATAACGCCTTCTTAGCTTCTTCCTCTTCCTCAAAAAGGTAAACCACTATAAGATAAGCCTTTTTCCCATCATCATTTACAAGTTCAAATGCGACTGGCTTATCTTCAAGTTTACCAAGATTGCGAGAAGGTATTGTCCCTGGAATTACATTTACATCCTTCGTAGGTTTAATTTCTTCCAGATTGCCCTCAAAATTGACCCATGGCAAAATAAAGGCTCTCTGAGCCAGCAAATTTGACTCCTCCACGCCGATTCTGTTGAGTTCATCCTGAATAGTCTCAACTTTGAGAAGGAGAGAGGAAGCATCAACGCCCTCAATGGTTGCACGATAAAATTCCTCGCCCACAGGTTTTTTGGCTTCAAATAATGAGTCTATAAAACTCTTACCACCTGAATAGGGCTCGAGAAATCGGATGGCATTCTCCAGTCTACGTAAAAGGTCTTCCAGCTGTGGTTCTTCTGTTAATTCTTCCTCGGTTATCTCAGTGAAGGCCTCTTTCAACTCCTCTTTAACTTCACTGATATGCACAATGGCCTCATCTTGCAAAAGTTTCAATAGTTCATCCTTCTCATCTCTATGGACATAAAGATTTATCTTCTTTAAAAAGGCTTTTGCCATTTTATTTTATCTGTTTAAGAACATACTCCACAGCCTTCTTTTTTCGCGTCTCAATATCTTTTTTTATTTTCATATCTAACTTCTTGTATTCTTCTTCCAGCTTTTTTAGATGAACCTCTGCTTCTTTCCGGGCTTCAGCATCAGCATTGAGAAGAATCTTTTTCCTTTTCTCCTGGGCTTCCTCCAGAATCTTTGAAGCTTCTTTATAAGCCTCCTGAATTATACTCTGGGATTCTTCCTGGGCTTTTTTGATAATCTCATCTGCCTGCTTTTCCGCTTCTTTTATTTTTTTAAGTACTTCCTGCTTCATTGGGGCCTCCTGTGAGGTTAAATTTTATAGAGGCATGAAGGTTTTTTCAAGGCTACGAATTGCCCCATTAAAAATCTATACGAAATGGGTATCGTTGCCTCATTTAAAAATCTACACAAAATGCATTACCCTCCTCTGTCTGAAGCAAGATAAAAGGAGGATAAGATGGATTTGATGAGTCGGAACAACACAGGGAGTTGCTTCTTAAAGACTTCACTTGCCGATAAAAGGCATAGACTAAGACAACGAC
>QNDO01000072.1 GCA_003644895.1 Candidatus Hydrothermota bacterium
TCTCCGTGGATCACTGACCTTTTTTACTGCAATAAAATCTTCAATCTTCCTTTTCCGCGGAAGCTCAACTTCTATTATGGTATCCCCGAGGATGACTGCTACTCCTTCGTTCTTGTTCACCATCTCCTTAGCCATATAAATAGCGTGTCCCAAGCCTAAGGACTCTTCCTGATATACGAACCCAACTTTAAAGGGATATTTTTCCCTCACAAATGAAACTATAGCTTCACCTTCTGGGGAAATTACTAGAATCACTTCATCAATGTCAAGATCCTGGATGCTCTCGATTACATGAGAGATTATAGCTTTACCAGCCACCTGGATAAGGGGTTTAGGAGTAGTAAAAGTATGCGGTCTTAATCTTGTTCCTTTCCCAGCAACTGGAATTATAACTTTCATTTTGAGAGCCTCCTTTTCAATTCATCAATGCATGGTATAGCCACGGGATCTTCATTATATAACTTTGCAAGATAATAGCTCACATAATCTCCAAGATAAATTAGATAAAATACTCTTTCAACTGTGGAATTACCCCGGGAAAGGATATGAGTTATGCCCATTACGGAATCTCTTATCAAATCCATTGTATGGCGAAATCTCAGCCTTATTCTCTCATAATCCTCCATATCTTCCATAAATATGGCCCACAGAGCTTCAACTCTTTCCTTGGGATTCTTGATACCTGCTATCTCGTTATGGTTCATTTCAGGGAAATCCATTATGTGAGCGAAAGCTTTTGCATTTTCGTTGATCTGAGCTTTCCATCGTAAAGCCACAGGGTACATCCTCCTGGATGTGTATATTATTGGGAATCTGAAATACAATTTCTTGGCAATTTCTAAGGGTAGAGAATCAACAGATTCAAATTCTTTTTGCAAGTTCCGCATAAAATCCGGAAGTTTTTTAAGATTTTTTCTATGATGATCGCCAACAAAGCCCGATTTTACACATGTCATTACTATAGGAGTGAAAAGATACCCTAAAGCAGTCCTTGGTGGGAACCCGGATGGGATTTTCACATAAAAATTATTGTTTTTTTGGGCTAATTCCAGAAGTTTTCCCCCACTTGTGATAACTAGTATCCTCATATTCCTTGATAACCCATCTTCATATAAAGATAAGGATTCTTCAGTGTTACCCGAATAGCTAGAAGCAACCAAAATATCTTTTTCACCTGCATAGGCAGGAAGTCTATAATCCCTTATAATCTCAAAAGGGATGTCAAGGTCAGACATAACAAGTTTTGCCACATCCCCGGATATTGCAGAACCTCCCATACCCCCCAAAAATATTCTTGCTGGTTTTTCATCGAAATGGGGCACATCAAATTCAATGGCTTCTTCAATCTCATCTGGCAATTTTCTCAAAAATTCAAGCATATCCATACTTCTCTACCTCCTTTTTTATCAAAAGTGCTGTTCTTCGGGCAGCACCTGGTTTCAAACTATCCCTTATTTTTACAAGTCTATTCACAGTATTATTATAAAGCTCCCTATTATCAAGGTATTCCAGAATCAATCTGGCTATTTCCCGTTCAGGAATGTGCTGAATAAATTCTGGGACGACCTTTTCATCTGCAAGAATATTAACCAGACTGGCATATTTCACTCTTGCAAGAAGTTTTGCAAGAATCCATGAAAACTCTGATAGCGCGTAAAGAACCACCATAGGTTTACCAAAAAGTGCTGCCTCCAGGCTCGCCGTCCCCGACGCAACTATCAAGAAATCCGAAGCATTCATTATTTCATACGCTCCACCTCTCAGAATCGTGAGGTTCTCTTCTTCATCCACCTTAAAATCAGGTACCAGTGACATTAGAAAATGTAGGTCCTTTCGATTCTCTTCTAGAATCTTTTTAATCTTCAGTACTCTTGGGACAAGGCGCCTTACTTCATCATATCTTGATCCAGGCAAAAGGCCTATTATCTTTTTTCCCCGAGGAATTTCAATCTCTTCCACATGGGCATTAAGTACAGAATCAAGTACGGGACTCCCTACATATTTTACCCTGATTCCATATTTCCTGTAAAAATTCTCCTCAAAAGGAAGGATTACAAAAACGTAATGGAAATTTTTTTTGATGAATTTCACCCTGAAATTCCACCACGCCCAGATCTGCGGAGCTATATAGTAATAATTTATCTTTCCTGCTCTTTTAGTATAGGAAGAAAGCTTTAAATTAAACCCAGGGTAATCCACAAAGATACAAATATCCATGTCTTTGACCACCTTTACAGACATTTTGAGCAGATCCCTGAGCTTAAAGACACCCCTTAAAGCCTCTTGAAAGCCTATTATCCCCAGCTCGTTTATGTGCTGGATGAGTTCCACACCCTCTCTTCGCATATTATCACCGCCAATACCACGGAAGACAGCGTCTGGAAAAACTTTTTTGAGTTCTCTGACGAGGGAAGCTGCGTGGATATCACCAGAATATTCTCCTGCGGAGATGAAAAACTTTAACATTGAAATAGTATACAGAAAGGCTTGAAATGTAGCAAATTCTTGTAAGATGAACGAATACACTTTAAAATTTTTTTATGAAAACTCTCATACTCTTAAGCCTCCTGTTTTATCGTAATGAACTAATACCTCTCCGTAGAGGGTGGGATTTTATCCTGGAGGATTATTTATTCACCTCTGGGAGAAATAACAGTTATTCTCTTATATTTCCTTTGAAATTCGAAGGTGCACCTGAAAATCCTTTCATAAATATCAATGCTTATACTCGAGGTTACTGCAGGATGGGAGATAGTTACTTTGATTTGAAACATAATGGGGCCACAGGTTCCAGTTCCCTGTTTAAATCAAATTATAGATATAACTTATATGGAGAACTGCAGTTAAAAGCGGGCTTACAAATCGATAATATCACCTTTATTGATGATATTTCTTTATTTAACAAATACGAGGAAGAAAGTCTCAGTTACAGGTCTCCTTTTTATGACCCGAGATATAGACTCCATTCCTTTGACAAACAACCGGTTATTGGAGAACAGAATTATTTTGATGTGAGATTTAATAGAGGTTTTATTTTGTATGAACACCCGAGTGGTATCTCCATCCTTACAGGTAGGGAATATTTATCATGGGGTTATAACCTTTTGTTTTCTGGCTATGCCACTTCGATGGATTTTATTTACAGGATCCGGTTGAAGAAAGGAAAATTGACAGCAGAAACCTTTAATGCATTTTTAAACGATACCTTTCCCGGAAAAAGAATCTCCGGCCAGACAGTAGAACTCTCCATTTTACCCGGCCTCGTGGTTTCTCTGGAGGAGGCAGTTATATACACCTCGTCTGATAATTTCAAGTATTTCAATCCCCTTGGGCTCTACTACGAAATCCAGAGGAGAGGAAAAGATAACAGCGATAATCTTCTTGGTAGTATTAACATTTCATGGAGAGTTATTAGAGGGGTCAAACTTGGATTCCAGTTTCTGGACGACGATTTTATCATAGGAAAAGGTGGAACATCGAAATTTGGGATTCACGGGGATCTCACCCTGGTTCCTTGGCAAAGAAAAAATCTAATGATGCGTTTTACATATACTGCAATACCACGATGGACATACACTCATGTAAGTGATACCAACTCCGCATCCTTTCTCGGAACACCTTTAGGTTATCCTAGGGGAAATGACCTGAGGGATATGTCCTTCAGTGTTTATTTTTTAACCCCTAACAGGATAAAATATATCTCTATCAACTATCTTGCCCATGGTGAAGGGACACTGGAGGAGCACTGGGAAGGGAGTGGTTATCCCAGGAATATGCCATACCCTACAGGTAACTCCATTAAAACGCTCCTTATCACCGTTGGACAAAAAACCGAACATCACGAAATTTCCATCTTCACCGAGTATGAAAAAAGAGATGATTCTGAAAATTTAAATATTGGCTTTCTTTTCCTTGCAAAATACTCCTTTTTAACCATAGAATTCTGAAATCATGAAAGATATAATTTTCCAAAAGATATTTAAAGCACTAAAGGATTTTAATATGATAAAAAAAGGGGATAGTATTCTTATCGCCTTTTCCGGGGGCCCGGATTCGGTGATGCTCCTTTATGTTTTGAAGTCATTACAAAAAAAATTCAATCTAAAACTGGCAGCTTATCATCTCAACCACATGTTGAGAGGAGAGGAAGCTAAACGGGATGAAGAATTTTCGCGAAAATTGGCCGAAGAATGGAATATACCTTTTTACTCGGAAAAAATTGATATAAAAAAATATAAAACAGAAAAGGTAGGGTCTCTGGAAGAAAAAGCACGGGAGATAAGATATAAGCGCTATCACTACTGGAAGGAAAGACTCAAATTTCGAAAAGTCGCCCTTGGGCATACAAAAACAGACTCCGTAGAAACCTTCATTTATAATCTTATAAGAGGAAGTGGATTGAAGGGGCTTTCTGGAATACCACCTGTCAGAGATTTTTACATAAGACCACTTATATATCTGGAGAGAGAAGAGATTCAAGAATTTTTAAAAATTAAAAATATTCCCTACGTAATAGACAGTACAAATCTTGAACCTGAATTCACAAGAAACAAAATACGTCTCCAGCTTCTTCCACTCCTTGAAGAGATTCGCAAAGGTGCAACTCAAAAAATATTCCAATCCTCCCTTATTTTAAAGGAAGCTGAAGATTTTATTCAGTGTGAAGTTAAAAAATTACTAAAAAAAGCAACTAAAGAAGTATTTAAGGGTGACTGGCTTCTTGACACATCACTTATAAGGAGTTATCATTTATTTATCAAAAAGAGTTTGTTTCATTACTTATTCGGTTTTAATTTTGAAGAGACCAGCACTGTTTTAAATATTCTCGAAAAGGGTGGTAGAATAAGATTGCGGGATTTTTACATAAGTTCCTCATTTGGAGAACTTTATATTTCAAAAAAGGAACGGAAACTTCCCGATACTGTATTACAAAAACCTGGAATATTCGAATTTGATGAACTTAACCTTAAGATAATATTGGAAAGGGGAGAAAAAACGACTCACAGAATGTTATATAGAATAAATATCTCATGGGATTATCTCCCTCTCATTGTAAGGTCGAGGAGAGAGGGGGACAGGGTTCATGGTAAAAAGCTAAAAGATTATTTTATACGGAAGAAAATACCTGAATGGAGACGAGCACTGATTCCGGTATTCGAACATGCAGGGGAAATTATATGGGTTCCAGGGATATATTTAAAAAGAGGTATAGAAGGTAAGTTAAAACTGGAGGTATGTAAAATCCATGGAGAGAAATTCTGGGTATTTGATAAGTGAAGAAGAAATTAAAAGCAAGGTAAAAGAAATAGCTAATCAAATCAAAGAAGATTATAAAGGCAGAAATCCTTTACTTGTGGGCATTCTAAAAGGTTCGTTTATCTTCCTGGCAGATCTTATAAGAAGCCTTGATATGGATCTTGAGGTGGATTTCCTTGCAGTATCAAGCTACGGGAAATCAACTACGACCTCCGGTGTGGTTAAAATTTTGAAGGATCTAAATCAACCAATTGAAAATCGGGATGTTATACTCGTGGAAGATATTGTGGACTCCGGTTTGACATTAAAATATCTAAAAGAAATGTTAATTGGAAGAAATCCTCGGAGTCTAAGAATATGTGTTCTTCTGGACAAAAAAGAAAGGAGAGAGGTAGATGTGAAGCTGGATTACGTCGGCTTTGAAGTACCTGATTATTTCCTCGTGGGGTATGGTCTGGACTTTGCTGAAAAATACCGTAATCTTCCCTATATAAAAGCACTAACTCAAGAAGAAATTAAAGAGGTTTTGAAATGAGGAGTAATCCTATAAAAACTTTGCTTATATGGTTAATAATATTCGTAGGTTTTGCCATTATCTTGAATTTCCTTGGTCAGGAAAAGGGAATTGTAGAATTACCATTCAGTGAATTTTATGAGTTGAGCAACAAAGGTGTTGTGCAGAAAATCATAATATCAGGTAAAGACATTAAGGGAGAATTTAAAACAGAGTTCGTAAAAAATGGTAAAAATTACAAAAATTTCAAAACAAAGCTTCCATATGACGATCCTGAACTTGTGAGAGAGCTAACGGAAAAGGGCATTATTGTTGAATCTAAACCGAAGCAAGTAATGTGGTCTATAATAGTGGGATATCTGCCCTGGGTTATAATGCTAGGGCTTTTCTGGTTCTTCTTCATCAGGCAGATCTCTGCTGGGCAAAGAGAAGCAATCAAGTTTGGGAAAAGCCGTGTTAAAATATTAAAAGAAACTAAACCTCAGGTCACCTTCCAGGATGTCGCAGGGTGTGAAGAAGCAAAAGAAGAATTAAAAGAAGTCATAGAGTTTTTGAGGAATCCTGAAAAATTCACCAAAATTGGCGCCAGAATCCCAAAGGGTGTTTTACTCGTTGGCCCTCCCGGAACAGGAAAAACTCTGTTAGCAAAAGCAGTAGCCGGTGAAGCAGATGTTCCCTTTCTTTCCATCTCTGGCTCCGAGTTCGTGGAACTATTTGTTGGTGTAGGTGCAGCAAGAGTCAGAGATCTCTTTGAACAGGCAAAAAGAAATGCTCCATGTATTGTATTTATTGATGAAATTGATGCAGTGGGAAGATTAAGGGGGGCAGGCCTTGGTGGTGGACACGACGAAAGGGAACAGACCCTTAACCAGCTCCTTGTGGAGATGGACGGTTTTGATACCTCAGAGGGTATCATTGTAATGGCCGCTACCAATAGACCTGATATTCTTGACCCTGCTCTTCTGAGACCTGGAAGATTTGATAGACAGATTGTTGTTCCGAGACCAGATGTAAAGGGAAGAGAAGAAATTCTTAAAATTCATACAAGGAATATACCCCTTGCTGAAGATGTGAATCTTAAAGTTATAGCACAGCAGACTCCTGGATTTTCAGGAGCGGACCTTGCAAATCTTGTAAATGAAGCAGCTCTTCTCGCTGCACGAAGAGGAAGGGATAAGGTAGCAGCTCAGGATTTTGAAGAAGCAAAGGATAAAGTTCTTATGGGCATTGCGAGACGCAGCATGGTGATGTCGGAAGAAGACAAGAAAAGAATTGCCTATCATGAAGCGGGGCATGCACTGGTTTCAAAGTTCACTCCCGGTTCAGATCCTGTACATAAAGTGACCATAATTCCGAGAGGTAGAGCTCTTGGAGCCACTCAACAATTACCCGAACAGGATAGATATATCTATTCCAAGTCATATCTTGTCAACCAATTGCGAGTGCTTCTTGGGGGCAGGGCTGCAGAAAAGATAGTTTTCGGTGAAGAAACCACCGGAGCCGCAGATGACTTAATGAGAGCCACAGAGATAGCAA
>QNDO01000073.1 GCA_003644895.1 Candidatus Hydrothermota bacterium
CACATGCCATTCTGGGAGACCAAGATACCTCATCCTCACCTCAATCTCCCATGTTTTACCTCCTTCTACATAAGCTGTCAATGTGGTATCTCTATATGGGTATTTTGAAAATTCCAGGCTGTAGGTTCCTTCTTCAACATCTCCGAAATAAAACTTACCAAGGGAATCTGTGGTATCCTGTTCCATTTTCGCAAGTGTAACCAGGACACCCTCCACAGGTATTCCTGTTGAATCGTCAATGACCACACCTTTAATATTACCGGTTTCGGGTTCTGGAGGCTTCTTGCAGGAGGCGAAAAGGGTGAGGATGATTATAACAGATGTGACTATTTTTAAATGCTTCATTTTTACCCCTGTCATTACTTTTATTATAAAAAAGATTTCTGCTACATGTCAAGAAGATTTTATTCTGAGGAAAGACGGATATCCATATAGATACTACCATAGAGAAGGTGAAACAATTACTACAGAAACAAGCTACATAGAAATCTATGTAGTAGTTCACTTTTCTGCTCTTTATATACTGTTTTATCCTCTTGTTTCAATTATTTACCATTATTGACATACCGGGTGGATGTAATTATATTTAACCTGATATGGAGCTGGAAACTAAATTAAAGATCCTGTCGGATTCAGCAAAATACGATATATGTGGTGATTGCTTTATTTCAAGGGAGGTAAAAAGAGTATCTCCTGTTACTTTGAATCAGTGGATATACCCTACAATGCTCCCGGATGGAAGAAAGGTAAAACTCTTTAAGGTACTCATGTCGAATGCCTGCGAGAATGATTGTGCTTATTGTCCCTTTAATGCATACAGAAGAGTCAAGAGAACCTCCTTTACCAAGGAAGAGCTTGCCACCTATTTCATGGAACTCGTGAGAAAGGGCATAGTCAGCGGACTTTTCCTTAGTTCAGGTATCAGGGGGAATCCCGAAAAAACCATGCAGGAGATGATAGAAACTGTTGAAATCATAAGAAAAAAGTATCAATTCCGTGGTTACATCCATCTTAAAATTTTACCTGGAGTCTCGAGACAGACAATAGAAGAGGCGTTTCGGCTCGCTTCCAGGATATCTATTAACCTTGAAGTACCTGATGAAAGATTCTTTAAGGGCATATCGCAAAAGAAGAAATTCAGCAAGTATCTTCTTTCCCCCCTACTTTACATAGATAAGCTAAAAAAGGAAGCTCCTCGCTTCTTCCTCAAGGATGGATTCACCACACAGTTTGTTGTGGGTGTTTCCGGTGAAAAGGATATCGATATACTGAAGCGGGTATGGGATCTATATACCAGAACCAGTATATCCAGAGTATATTATAGTGCATTTCATCCTATCCCGGGTACACCCCTCGAAGGGAAAGAACCAACTCCCCCTTTGAGAGAGCACAGGCTTTATCAAGTGGATTATCTCTTTCGGAAATATGGATTTGAGTTAGAAGAACTCGTTTTTTCTGAAGGCGGGAATTTAATTCTGGAAAAGGACCCTAAAACTGTTTGGGCCACAAAAAATAGATGGTTTTTCCCTGTAGAAATAAACAGAGCAGACTACGAAGAACTTATACGTGTACCAGGTATAGGCCCAAAAAGTGCGAAAAAAATAATAAAATTAAGGCAAATTAAAAAAATTAACAGTGAAGAAGAATTTTTAAAAATAGGGAAGGGGCTTCAAAAATCACTCCCTTATATCACCATAAATGGCCAAATTCCTTATTCTCAGAGGAGAAAGATTGTTATATCTACTCTTTTCTGATTACTTTGTTATAACAAAACTCCTCATCCAGTCTTCAATTCTGTCATAGGGTTGCATATTCTGCCACTTTTCGTCGGTGAGTCTGTCATCCATAGGGTGGGTAAATTCAAAATAGGAGAACATACCTCCAGCAGCAAGATAATTGTCTCCATTGTATGGAATTACAGCGTATATAATAAGAGGATTTCCCACCGCAACTTCGAGGACCTTCTTGGAATTCGGATCGGTGTGCACATCTGCAACTAAAGCCATCTTTTTATCCGTTTGGGAAGTATATCTTTCTTTTCCAGGGATTCTAACCAGTTGTTGAAGGATTGTTCCAATTTTATATAGTTCTTCGCACTCACTGGGAGTTGGAGATTTTCCGTCCAGCTCTCTTAACGAAATTTCCTCTAATTTGGATACAATTTCGGAAAAAGACTCAAGTTTTGACGAAATTACAGGGTCGAGAATATTATAAGTAGTAAGTTTTATTCTAAGGCTGTCAGCAAATTCCTGGAGTTCCTTGTATACTTCTGGGAGGGGTTCTACATATACGATTTTAGAGAATTTTCTTTCAGGAGGAACTGCCGTCACTTTCGCAGTATAGCTCTGTTTGGCATAAAGAATGGTATCGTGCCGCAATTCAGCCCAGTAACCTAAGGAGGTAACAAGTAGTTTGTCCTGATAAGCAGGGGTTACCATAAACATCGGGATTATACCTTCCGGGGTGATATTGATAAGATAGATTATATAAAGCCAGTGATAGTAAGCGTTCTGATGCCAGTCTCTTCGGCTAAGTTTGGAAAAGTTGAGTCTCAATGAATCGAGCATTTCTTTATAACCAAAATAGCTGAATTCATTATAATAATCCCTAAGGATTTCCTCAGCTCGTGGAATATTCAGCACAGCGAGTATGTCAAGCCCTTTTGGGAAAAGTCTTGGCTTTTCACGGGTCCCCACAGCTGTGTAGACGAGGTTCTGGAACATGTATGAGTCGGGAACAAATCTCTGCCCCATGAATCTGAAGGAGGAAAGGATAACACGAGGTTTTTCTCTGTCTGTATAATATGTAGAGAATATTCTCGGGGGTCGCAGTTGTGTAACTTCCTGCATGAATGCCACTATTTTGGTGTCATCATGGAACCCAATGGGGAATTGGGGAAAGTGCTTCCTGACCAGAGGAATAAGATCAAGAGGAGAAAGATCGTCGGACTTTCCTACCATATAAGCTGTGGGTTCATAAATGGATTTCCATTTTTCGAGTATTTTAGGATTATCCATAAGGGTTTTTGTTATGAGTATAGCCTGCCTTGTCAGCTGTATGTTCCTTAGATTCTTCTTACCTCTTGGAGACAGATAAAAGCTCATTCTCCCATACCACATCATAGCCTTGAAGTAACGTTTAAAGGTTTCATTTCTTGTGTAATGTCCTCGGGGAACGTATTGAGAGAAATCTTCCATTATTCCCATTGTGTAAGAAGAGTCAAAACCTTCGTGTTCTTCTATGGCCCTGATATCATGCTCCACTTTACCTGATACATCAGGATCTGGTGTAAAATTTTCATCCAATAGTTTTAGGGCAACTTCAAAATAAGCAAGGTTCCTTCTGGCTGTGTGAGAAATCTCCTTGTGTTTTACTCTGGTAAGTTTTCGCATTTCTTCCACCATGAACTTTGTAATTTCTACAAGCGTTGGATAAAAATAATTCAACTCGGCAGAACGCAGGGAATAATCATAAAGTACATGGGATACATGAAGGAAGGGATCAATAGTGATGTAAAGTGGTATATGTTTACTTGCAAGGTCCTCATACAATTTGTAGAAATTCTCATAATTTGAAGGTCTTGCGGTAAACTGCTGTTTGTTTATGAGTACTCTCTCAGCAGGATTTAAAATCTTAATCATAGTTTCATTTTTTATTGGATTTGCTATATGGGGCTTAGAGAGTAGAATGAGCATTCCAAGTAACAATAGATTCATATAAGCACCTCCATGGATGTTAAATTATTTCCATACGCCATCAATTTTTTCTCCGCAAAACCGGCATTTTCCGTTTGTTATGTTGTATTCAACTACCGAAAACCCCCATCTTCTGATGAGAACCTCCCCACAAGAGGGGCAGTGTGTATCTTCACCAGCATTTCCAGGTATATTCCCTGTATAAACGTATTTAAGTCCCTCCTCCAGTCCTATCTCTCTTGCCCTTCTGACAGCAGAGATCTGTGTAGAAGGAACATGTTTGAATTTGTAGGCAGGGTAAAATCGTGAAACATGCCATGGTGTACCGTCCCCGAGCTCGTCACGTATAAAACGGGCAATCTCTCTAAGTTCGTCTTCACTATCATTGTATCCCGGGATTATAAGTGTGGTTATTTCCAGCCAGATGCCGAATTTTTTATAAGTTTTGATGCCATCAAGAACCTCATTGAGTCTTGCTCCTATTACACTGGCATAAAATTTTGGGTTCATACTTTTAAGATCTATATTAGCTCCGTGAAGGTAAGGAGCAATATCTTTTAAAGCCTCTTCTGTCACATATCCATTAGTTACAAATGTGTTCTTGATGCCTTTTTTTACAGCCAGCTTGGAGATATCCAGGGCATATTCAAAAAAGATTGTGGGCTCAGTATAAGTGTAAGAAATTATAGTGGAACCTGAACGTAAAGCTGCTCCTACCACTTCTTCAGGGCTGACTTTGTATCCCTCCACTCTATTGTAATCCCTGGGAAGTTGGGAGATATCCCAGTTCTGACAGAACTTACATCTAAAATTACACCCAACTGTAGCAATGGACAGTGCGTTGCTTCCCGGTAAAAAATGGAAAAGAGGTTTTTTCTCAATGGGATCAATGTGAAGTGCAATAGGATAACCGTAAACCAAGGAGTAGAGCTTCCCCTCTTTGTTTACCCTAACCCTGCAGATACCACTTTCTCCTTCACGAATAATACATCTATGTCTGCAGAGAGTGCATCGGACCGCTCTGTTTGCAAGCTTTTCGTAATAGGAAGAGAGTTTCATTGTGAATCTATTTTACACCTAAAAATTAAAATTGGCAATGGCATTTTTTAGTGAATATATTTATTTGCCTTCTCTAGGAAATAGCCCATTTCGCACCTTATATTCTCCCATTCTCTTGGATTTCGGGGAAATGTGGTTGGTGATTGGACGAGAGCGTTAATTTTTTGTAATAGTTTTTTAATTTCCTCCTTAACATAGCAGGGTAAATCTTCATTCACTTCCAGAGATCTCAACATCCATAAATATTCATAATCTTCCATGCCATCCCTCAGGGCTTCCCATCTTAAAGAACTCACAGGAGCTGATAAAACAGGAGTATCTTCTGAGAAGGCCTCGTAGGGTGGATAGATCAGCCTTCCATTCCCATTGTTCCAGTAATGAATAAAGCCTTTCCATTTTCCATATCCCCTTTGGTAACTCATGGGATCAAGGTAAGGGTTCTGAAACGTATCCGGATACGCCAGATTGCTTGTCCAGTAATTTGTATTCCAGATCAAAATCCCTTTAATTCCGAATCTAAAACTGATAACAGGCCACATTCTCAATTCGAAGGAGGGTCTTTCTATATATTGTGTAGGATAGGGTGGGGGAGGACCTCCCGCTATATACCACCATATCTGTTCACCTTTTTTCATTCTTTCCTTAGCTATCTTTAGATTCAGGTTTCCCATGGCAGGGCACCAAATATCTACATAGCCATAAAGTTCATGGACTGGTTCTTCGGTCAAAAAGGTCCTAAGTTCAGGTGCAATTTCTTTCAGTAGTTTCATCCCTTTTTTCACAAAAGGATAGTCTTTTTCCGCTGGCTCATCAAACCAGTAAGGTAAGGCCTTATCAAGCCAGCCCTTGCTTTTGAGATGATTCACAATACCTTTCAGATAGGTAGAAAATAATTTCTTGTAAGTGGGAGTTCCAAAGCGAGCGCCACATATTTCTGGAAGGATACGAGAGTAAAAACTTCCTTTTGGGAAATAGTTAAGACGCAGGATATATGAATTAAATTTGTACTTATCTAGATACAGGGATGCTGTGGAATCAAAAGCCTTAAAATCAAAAATAATTTTTCCCTTCTCACAGTCAAGTCGAACCTTGATGGGCTCCATGGGAAAATAGGGTGAAATTCTGTGCTTCTTAAAGCTGTTGTAATACTTTTCCAATACAACTCTCAGGCTTTTCCTATCATTCAGGTGGTGATAACGTTTTACTTCATCAGGTTGAAACCCAAATGCGCTTCTAAGGTGAGATTCCTCAGGTAAGGTAAAGTTGAAAACCTTAATTTTGATAGGAACTTGCACAATCGTATCCTCAAATTCAAACCGAATAAATCCACTGTAATTTCCTTCCGGAGTATCCCGAGGGATAAATATCCGTACATACAGAGGATTATTCCCCTCTTTCAGTAATAGAGGCAGTTTTAGTGGTAAAATAGGGTCGGGATACATTGCGGGAAGCTCATTGTAATAGGAGGGGATGCTCACGGGAATATAGTGTTCCAGAAAGAGTTTGATATTGTTTCTACCCAGGGTATTGGGTCCGTCTTCCAGGGAGGAAATAACAATGTTTTTTAATTTGCACACTCTTTGACAAAAAATAACCAGCTGAAAGGCTTCATATTCATTCCTGGCAGAAGATAGAGTAATCTCTTTTCTTTTCACAGGCCATGGCCTGTAACGTGAGACAGTATATCCGGATTCTGCCCACCAGATTTTCTTATCTCCATTTTCACTGAGAAGATAGCCAAAATCTGAGGAAAAGGAAGGAGGAACGAAAAAGAAAAAATTGTAGATAAGGGTGTCTTTCTTGTCCGTGATCAGAAGGTTAAGATTTTTCTTTCCCCAGGTTTTTAAATTATAGTGGAGATTAACCACAGATTTGTTATGCGGCAAGATTGAAAGTGTATGTCGGGATATGACAGTCTCGGATTCAAGTTGAATGAAAAGTTCGGTCCTGTTACTCCTTTTGTTTTCCAGATATAATTGAAGATTGTTCTTGTAAGAAGGAACAAGGAAGCCGGGATCGATATGCTGTATAAGTATTCCGGGTAAATTACCCCTTTCTTTATAAAACACCGTCCTACCTCGGATTTTACCATATTTCTTATTGATTTCCCCAGTAAATTTGTAAAAATCTACCTGGAAAAAGGATAATGGAGAAGAGCTCATCCTGATAAAAATGGAGTCAGCAGGAATTGTGTCAGGCAAAGCAAAGATCTTGGTTGCTTTTCCAGTTAAAACCCCTATCTCCTGCCAAGTAGTCCCATTTCTTGAGTACTCCACAGTCAATTTACCGTTTTTGAAATAAGCGATCTGGATTTTTACTTTACCCTTCAGGAATTTATTGTCTTTTACCCTGTGAAGTAAAACAATTTCCTTCCTGCCGGAAAAAAGGTACCTGTTGGTATTAAAGAAAGCGGTGCAATTCTCAATGAATTTCAGGTAGTTGCTTTCTGTCCACTGAAAAGGAAATGTTGCCACATAC